>NZ_RZRO01000059.1:0-44282 GCF_003997975.1 Mesorhizobium sp. M7A.F.Ca.US.005.03.1.1 | reverse complement strand
GATCGGCGACGTCGCCATCACCAAGGACATGATCCACAACATCGCCGCCTTCCCGCTGGCAATCCCGCTGATCGCGGGTCCCGGCGCCATTTCGGCAACTGTGCTGCTCTCAGGTTCCTTTCAAGGCTTCGCGGCGCAGGCGGCGCTGGTCGGCATCATCTTCGTCTGCCTTGCCATCACCTATCTGGTGTTCGTGCTGTCGGAACGCATAGACCGCATCCTCGGCCAGACCGGCCGCTCGATCCTGACCCGCCTGCTCGGCGTCATCCTGGCAGCACTGGCCGTGCAATTCGTCGCCGACGGCATCAAGGCGCTGATAGCGGGCTGACAGGCTGACGCGGCGAGAATCGAAGCCGGCTCTATCTCGCCGTCGTGTCGACGACCTCGAAATCGTGGGTAATCGTGGCGGTCTTGGCAAGCATCGCGGAGGCCGAGCAATATTTTTCGATCGAAAGGTCGATCGCGCGTTTCACCTTGTCGCTGGAGAGTTGCCTGCCCTTGACGACGAAATGCATATGAATGCGGGTGAACACTCTGGGTTCGGTTTCCGCCCGGTTGGCCTCGAGCTCGACCACGCAGTCCTCGACCGCCTCGCGCCCCTTTTCGAGGATGTGCACGACATCATAGGCCGAACAGCCGCCGGTGCCGATCAGCACCAGCTCCATCGGGCTCGGTCCCGGCGTCCTGCCTTCCGGTCCGGGCGCGGTTCCCAGCACCAGTTTGTGGCCGCTACCGGACTCGCCGACGAAAGTGCGTTCCTCGACCCATTTTACGCGTGCTTTCATCGAACTCGTCCTTCGCCATATTTCGTTGATCGCCATGTCGGCGTTCAGTTCGACAATGCAAAACCCCGAAAGTCCATGAGGGACTCTCGGGCGCAATGTTTGACTTAAGCCAAAAACAACATCTGCAGTTGCGATCAGAACGGGATTTCGTCGTCCAGTTCGCGCGACGAACCGCCACCGCCGCCGCTCTTGGCACCGCCGCCACTGCGATTGAAGCCTTCGCTCGGGCTGGACTGGCCGAAATCGGAACCACGGCTGCTGCCGCCACCGGCATAGCCGCCAACCTGGCCGCCTTCACCCTGCCCGCGCGCGTCGAGCATCTGCAGCTCACCGCGGAATTTCTGCAGCACGACTTCCGTCGTGTACTTGTCGGCGCCGGTCTGGTCCTGCCATTTGCGCGTCTGCAGCTGGCCCTCGACATAGACCTTCATGCCCTTCTTCAAATACTGCTCCGCCACCTTGGCGATGCCCTCATTGAAGATGACGACGTTGTGCCATTCGGTCTTTTCCTTGCGCTCGCCGGAATTCTTGTCACGCCAGCTTTCCGACGTCGCAATGCGAATGTTGACGACCGGCTCGCCCGAGTTGAGGCGACGGATTTCGGGATCCGCGCCGAGGTTGCCGACCAAAATGACCTTGTTGACGCTACCCGCCATGATATTTCTCCGCGCTCATCCGAAACAAATTTTTTTGTCGCAGCACCTTACAGGCTGCAGGCGTCAGCCGCTTGCCGTGGCTGCCTTTACCCACAAGGTTTTTGTTCCCTGTTCGTTCTATGGTGCAGATGACGTTCTGTCAATGTTTGTCAGCAAGATGTAGTGTCCCGGCCGGAAATTTCCATGAAATCGGATCTGACCGGGGGCGATCAAATGAAGTCTGTCGCACATGAGGACCAGCAGCGCGAGCAATGGCGAGCAGGTGTGGAAACACGCATGCATGTGTCGGCCAGCAATGGTGCATCGCAACTTTGCATATTCGAGCAATGGGTCGAGCCCACGGTCGGCGCCCCAACGCATTGGCATCCCGTGGAGGAAGTGCTGACCGTTATCGCCGGTAGGGCTGAGATGTGGATCGACGATGAGCATACAGTCGTGACATCGGGCCAGTCTCTCGTTGTCCCCGCGAACAGGAAACACGGGTTCAAGAACGCCGGCACTGGAACGCTTCACATCCACGCCGTCCTTGCGTCGCCGATTTTCGAGGCGACGTTCGATGGGCCTGCCGGAATGGTGAGACGCTGGCTTCCGACAATCTCGTAAAACAGTGCTTGCCAAATCAATAAGTATTCACTTATGCTTTCGACATGATCGAAGCAGAGATTTTTCGCGCACTGGCCGACCCGACGCGCCGCGCCGTCTTTGAGCGGCTGGCCGCAGGCGAGATGAGCGTGTCGGAATTGCGCACCGGTATGACGGTGTCGCAGCCCGCGGTGTCGCAGCATCTGGCGGTGCTGCGTGGCGCCGGCCTGGTGGTCGAGCGGCGAGCCGGCCGCAACGCCTATTACCGCGCCGATCCGCAGGGGCTCGCTCCCTTGCTCTCCTGGATCGAACGCTACCGGACTTTCTGGCCGGAACGCATCGAAAGGCTGAAGGCGGTTTTGAAGGACATGGATCAATGAAGAAGGCGGGATCAACGACCAACGAGGGCCAAATCGACGCCGCGGATGCGCTCGAGTTCGAGTACGACCTTGCCGAGCCGCCGGAAAAGGTCTGGCGGGCCCTGACCGTACCGGAATTGCTGGCCGCCTGGATGATGCCGAACGACATCAGCCTCGAGATCGGCAACCGTTTCGCCTTCGCCCGGCCGGACACGCCGATCGAATGCGAAATCCTCGACGCCGAACCCGAGAAGCTGCTGCGCTATTCCTGGCGGGAGCAGCCGGGCGACGCAGCCAGGCAGGATCCGCTCGACAGTACCGTCACCTTCACACTTGCCCGAACCGTTTCCGGCGGCACGCATCTGCGTGTCGTCCATGACGGCTTTGCCCGCAAGGCCATGCCTGCCATCGCCATGGCAGGCGCCGGCTGCCGTCTTTCGCTCGGTTTGCGCGCAATTGGAAAGCCCATCGCCGCGAACGCACCGCGCCTTCTGCGCGCGGCATAATAGAAAATCGGAGAAGAAAAATGAGCGGTGTTGCCAGTCTGGTGCCGATGGTCATCGAGCAATCGAGCCGCGGCGAACGCGCCTTCGACATCTTTTCGCGGCTGCTGCGCGAGCGCATCATCTTCATCAACGGCGAGATCAACGACGACATCTCGGCGCTGGTCTGCGCGCAGCTTTTGTCGCTGGAATCGGACAATCCGGACAAGGAGATCTCGCTCTACATCAACTCGCCGGGCGGCGTGGTGACCAGTGGTTTCGCCATCTACGACACGATGCAATATATCAGCTGTCCGGTGTCGACCGTATGCATGGGCTTTGCCGCTTCGATGGGCTCGTTCCTGCTGATGGCAGGCACACCGGGGCGCCGGATTTCCCTGCCGAACGCCACCATCCTGCTGCATCAGCCGCTGGGCGGGTTTCAGGGCCAGGCCTCCGACATCCAGCGCCATGCCGAGCGCATCGGCAGGACGAAACGGCACATGGCCGAGCTCTACGCGCAGCATTGCGGCCGTACCTATGAAGAGGTCGAGCGCACGCTGGACCGCGACCACTTCATGACCGCCCGCGAGGCGCAGGCATGGGGCATCGTCGACCATGTTTTCGACACGCGCAAAAAGGCGGCGTAAGCCAGGGCCGGAGCGGAGTCCGGCCGGCTGCCGAAGATTTGACGATGCCGGTCTGGTTCCATGGGCGGCGCGCCACTATAGTCCTGGGATGACCGACACTCATCCTTCCAGACCACTGCGCCCCGTCATCGCCGTCGTGGTGCTCGCTTTTGCCAGTCTCGTGAGTGGCGCGGCTCTTGCAGAGGACAGTTCGCCGTCGACGCAAAAAAGCGCCCTGCCCGGCGTGACCGGCGACTACCGCATCGCCAAGCCGGCTCCCGAGCCGGACGATGCGCTGCCGGCCGGCGAGAACGGCACATTCAAGATCGGCGATACGGATGTCAGGATTTCCGGCAGCATCACCGTCGATGTCGGCGCCGGCTCGATCGGGCCGCCGCGTCACTGAGTGCGCGCGGAAATGAGCGTTCCCCACAAAAAACGGCCCCGCCGTGCCTTGGGCAAACGGACGGGGCCTTCTGGATCTCAAATCCAACTTTGCCGGGAGTGTACTGCCGGCGTTTGATTTCGGATGCACCGCGGCGTTCGGCCGACGATCCGACTAGCAGTCTCTGATTTTTAGGAGATATGGCAGGTCACGGTTTGCCGGGTGGCGCAGACGCTAAACCCTGGCACTTATGCCTGCCGCGGCTCCAGTGACAACTGGAACCCTAGGGGACGATCCGGTGGCGTCATAGCTCCGCTCCTCTGTCCGTTGCGATTGTTGTCAATTCGAAGCACAAATCGCAAATGCCTGCGGCGTCTCGCAGGCCGCCTTTGGGCGGCGAGGCCATCGAAAGACGGCCGGCTTCGTTGACTTCCGGAGACTGCGCTCCTGGGTTGCCCGCGTCAACCATCAATAGCCGGTTACCGAAAAACGTGATCGCCGGGAGGTTACGTACAAGTCAGTTTTTGCACAGCTTTGTCAGGAGCGTGTTCGGCCTTTGTTCTTTCCGCTTGCCCGTTCACGCGAAAGACGCTTAAACGCTTTTGTCGGGAATTGTGGCGTCTCTCGACGTGGCGGCAAAACTACCTACATAGGGGATGGCCGGGAAAACCCGCCATTCCAGGAAATTCCAGATTCTGAGGCGGCGACCGGCTATGGCCGACCATAAATATCTTTCCATTCGCGGGGCGCGCGAACACAATCTGAAGAATGTCGATCTCGACCTGCCGCGTGACAGCCTGATTGTCATGACCGGCCTGTCGGGGTCCGGCAAGTCATCGCTTGCCTTCGACACGATCTATGCCGAGGGCCAGCGGCGCTACGTCGAAAGCCTGTCGGCCTACGCGCGGCAATTCCTCGAAATGATGCAGAAGCCTGACGTCGACCAGATCGACGGCCTGTCGCCTGCCATTTCCATCGAGCAGAAGACCACATCGAAGAACCCGCGTTCGACGGTCGGCACCGTCACCGAGATCTACGACTATATGCGCCTGCTTTTTGCGCGCGTCGGCATCCCCTATTCGCCGGCCACCGGCCTGCCGATCGAGAGCCAGACGGTTTCGCAGATGGTCGACCGCGTGCTGGCGATCGAGGAAGGCACGCGCCTGTTCATCCTGGCGCCGATGGTGCGCGGCCGCAAAGGCGAGTACCGCAAGGAATTGCTGGAACTGCAGAAGAAGGGCTTTCAGCGCGTCAAGGTCGACGGCGTCTTCTATGAGATCGCCGACGTGCCGGCGCTGGACAAGAAGTACAAGCATGACCTCGATGTCGTCGTCGACCGCATCGTCGTGCGCGGCGACCTCGCGACGCGGCTTGCCGATTCCATCGAAACGGCGCTGAAGCTGGCCGATGGGCTGGCGGTCGCCGAATTCGCCGACAAGCCGCTCGATTCCAGCCAGACCGGCGAGGATTCGGTCAACAAGTCGAAGAACGAGACGCATGAGCGCATCCTGTTCTCGGAAAAGTTCGCTTGCCCGGTCTCCGGCTTCACCATTCCGGAAATCGAACCGCGGCTGTTCTCGTTCAACAACCCGTTCGGCGCCTGCCCGACCTGCGACGGTCTCGGCAGCCAGCGCGCCATCGACGGCAATCTGATCGTGCCGGATGAAAACATCTCGCTGCGCGACGGCGCCGTCAGCCCGTGGGCGAAGTCGACCTCGCCCTATTACGCGCAGACGCTGGAGGCATTGGGCAAGGCCTATGGCTTCAAGCTCGGCGACAAGTTCAAGGATTTGTCTGAAGAGGCCAAGGAAGCCGTCCTGCGCGGCACCGGCGAGCGCGAGATCACCTTCCAGTATGATGACGGCCTGCGCTCCTACAAGACGACGAAAACTTTCGAAGGCGTCATCCCCAATCTCGAGCGGCGCTGGAAAGAGACCGAATCCGCCTGGATGCGCGAGGAGATCGAGCGCTTCATGTCGGCCACACCCTGCCCGGTCTGCAAGGGCTATCGGCTGAAGCCCGAGTCGCTGGCGGTGAAGATCGCCGGCAGGCACATCGGCGAAGTCACCGAGCTTTCCATCCGCAAGGCCGACCAGTGGTTCACCGACCTGCCCGCGTCGCTCAACGACAAGCAGAACGAAATCGCGGTGCGTGTGCTCAAGGAAATCCGTGAACGGCTGCGCTTCCTCAACGATGTCGGGCTCGACTATCTGACGCTGTCGCGCAATTCCGGCACGCTGTCGGGCGGCGAGAGCCAGCGCATCCGGCTGGCATCGCAGATCGGCTCCGGCCTGACCGGCGTGCTCTATGTGCTGGACGAGCCGTCGATCGGCCTGCACCAGCGCGACAATGCGCGCCTGCTCGATACGCTGAAGCACCTGCGCGACATCGGCAACACGGTGATCGTCGTCGAGCATGACGAGGACGCCATCCTGCATGCCGACTATGTCGTCGACATGGGCCCGGCCGCCGGCATCCATGGCGGCGAGATCATCGCCCAGGGCACGCCGCAGCAGGTCATGGCCAATCCCAATTCGATCACTGGCAAATATCTGTCGGGCGCGCTCGAAGTGGCGACGCCCGGCGTGCGGCGTGAAGCGAAGAAGAACCGCCGCATCAAGATCGTCGGCGCGCGCGGCAACAATCTGAAGAACGTCACCGCCGAAATCCCGCTCGGCACCTTCACCGCCGTCACTGGCGTGTCCGGCGGCGGCAAGTCGACCTTCCTGATCGAGACGCTGTTCAAGGCCGCCTCGAGACGCATCATGGGCTCGCGCGAACATCCGGCCGACCACGACCGCATCGAGGGCCTCGAATTCCTCGACAAGGTCATCGACATCGACCAGTCGCCGATCGGCCGCACACCGCGTTCAAACCCGGCCACCTATACCGGCGCCTTCACGCCGATCCGCGACTGGTTCGCTGGCCTGCCGGAGGCCAAGGCGCGCGGCTATCAGCCGGGACGCTTCTCGTTCAACGTCAAGGGCGGCCGCTGCGAGGCCTGCCAGGGCGACGGCGTCATCAAGATCGAGATGCACTTCCTGCCCGACGTCTACGTCACCTGCGACGTCTGTCACGGCAAGCGCTATAACAGAGAGACGCTCGATGTCCTGTTCAAGGGCAAGTCGATCGCCGACGTGCTCGACATGACGGTCGAGGAAGGCGTCGATTTCTTCGCCGCGGTGCCCGGCGTGCGCGACAAGCTCGACACGCTGAAGCAGGTCGGCCTCGGCTACATCCATATCGGCCAGCAGGCGACAACGCTGTCCGGCGGCGAGGCGCAGCGCATCAAGCTGGCCAAGGAACTGTCGCGCAAGGCGACCGGCAAGACGCTCTACATCCTGGATGAGCCGACCACTGGCCTGCATTTCCACGACGTTGCCAAACTGCTGGAAGTGCTGCACGAACTGGTAGACCAGGGCAACACGGTGGTGGTCATCGAGCACAATCTCGAAGTGATAAAAACCGCGGACTGGGTGCTCGACCTCGGCCCCGAAGGCGGCGACGGCGGCGGCGAACTGGTCGCCTCCGGCACGCCGGAAGCCATCGTGCGCGAAAAGCGCAGCTACACCGGCCAGTTCCTCAAGGAGCTTCTGGAGCGACGTCCCGGAGGCAAACGCGAAGCGGCGGAGTGATCGACCGGTTGGCGCCTGGAGAGCTCTGGAGAGCTTTTGAATGACAATCAGAAGAGCGCTTGCCGGTGATCTCCAAACCGTCGTCTCGCTGACGGAAGCGGCCTATGCGCCTTACATCGCGCTGTTCGGCGCGCCGCCGATCCCGGTCACCGAGGACTATGCGCCGCGCATCGCGCGCGGCGAGGTCTGGTTGCTGGAAAGTGGCGGCGAGCTTGCCGGGCTGATCGCGCTGGAGCGACATGACGACCACGCGATGATATTCTCCGTCGCGGTCTCCCCCGACTTTCAAGGCAAGGGCTTCGGCATTGCGCTGCTGAAACACGCGGATGAGCAGACCCATCTCTGGGGTCTGCCAGAAGTGCGGCTCTACACCAACGCCAGGATGGAGCGGAACATTGCGCTCTATCTTGCCTATGGTTTCCACGAAACGGGTCGCCGGCCCAATCCCTACCGGCCAGGATGGGTGCTCGTCGACATGATCAAAACCGTCGATCAGATTACCGCGGCCTGATCTTTTTCTGCATTGGGAGGATGACAATGAGCACATCGGGAACAATCCGCGCCGGCATGGGCGGCTGGACCTTCGAACCCTGGGATACGTCCTTCTATCCCGACAAGCTTTCCAAGGCCAAGCAGTTGAACTACGCCACTCGCCAGGTGCCGAGCATCGAGGTCAACGGCACCTACTATTCCAGCTTCAAGGAGCCGACCTTCGTCAAATGGGCCAGCGAAGCGCCGGACGGCTTTGTCTATTCGCTGAAGGGCAACCGCTTCGTCACCAACCGGCGCGTGCTGGGCGAGGCCGGCGAATCGATGATGCGCTTCCTTGGCTCCGGCGTGGCGGCGCTCGGCGAAAAGCTCGGGCCGATCCTGTGGCAGTTCGCGCCGACCAAGAAATTCGATCCGGACGATTTCGAAGCCTTCCTGAAGCTGCTACCGGAAAAGCAGGACGGCGTTGCGCTGCGCCATGCGCTCGAAGTCCGCAACGACAGTTTTGTCGTGCCGGAATTCGCAGCACTTGCCCGAAAATACAAGGCCGCGATCGTCTACGCCGACCATGCCAAATATCCTGATATCGCCGACATCACCGCCGATTTCGTCTACGCCCGACTGCAGACCGGCAGCGATGACAATCCCGACTGCTATACGCCGAAAGGCCTCGATGAATGGGCCGCGCGGGTAAAGACCTGGGCGCAAGGCAAGCAGCCGGCCGACCTGCGGCGCGCCGACCCCGCCACCGATGCGCCGGTCAAGCCGCGCGACGTGTTCGTTTACTTCATCACCGAGGGCAAGGTGCGCGCGCCGTTCGGCGCCATGGCACTGATGAAGCGAGTGGACCAGGGTCAACCGGTGCCCTGACGCAGCGGAATCATGGCATCTTCGCCACCGTCGTAACCTTATCGATACCTCCTTGCTGCATGAATCCAGCCAGACCAGTCGCAGATCTGGGCCGCCACGGGCAAGGACGAGGGGCATGTCGCTCGACTACACTTCACTTCTCCTGGCTGTCGGTTTTTCCGCGGCCTGCCTGAGCCTGACATTGTTCGGCATGTGGCTGACCGCTCGCTCGGAGAAATTCCTGCTGACATGGGCGATCAGCCTGGTGTTCGTGGTCGGCGATATTTTTGTCTATGACGCTTATATCGACATGCCCGGGCGCCTGCTGGGCATCGCCACGCTGGCTTTCCTCCTGCTCGGTTTCTCGACAATGCTGGGCGCGGCCTACCAGTTTAGAACCGGCGGCTCGCCAGTGCCCCGAACTGTACTTGGCAGCGCCATTTCGCTGGCCGTGACGTTGCCTCCCATGGCTCTAGGCTATGACGGGCTGGGCTTCATGTTCGAAAATGCCTTCGCCGCCTTGCTTCTGTTCGCAACGGCGGTCGAATACTGGAAGGGCCGCGACGAAGCCCCTGCCCTGACGATCGGTATCACCGCGCTCTATTCTGCCACGGCCGCATCCTTCGCTCTCTGCGCCATGGTTTTAGCCTTGGATGGAAAGCTGGTCCTTGGACATGCGCCAAGCAACTGGGCCGAGGAACTGAGCCTCATCATCGTCATCGCCAGCATGACCGGGATTGGAGCGCTTTCCCTGGCCCTGAATCAGGGACGCTTGGCCCGGCATCACCGCCACAATGCCCTGACCGACCCGCTGACCGGCCTGCTCAACCGCCGCGCCCTGTTCGACCTGCACGGCGATGCGCCGGTCGGCGCCTTCACGGCGGTGGTCGTCTTCGATCTCGACAACTTCAAGGCCATCAACGACGAATTCGGCCACGCCGCCGGTGATGAAGTGCTGAGGGTGTTTGCACGGGAACTCGCCAGCAATCGCCGCCCGGCCGACGTCGCCGCGCGCATGGGCGGCGAGGAGTTCGCGCTGGTGCTGAAGCGGACCTTGCCCGAAACGGTGGAGGCCACCGCCGAGGCCATACGGGCAGCTTTCGCCGCGCACCGCATCGAAACCGAGACAGGCTCGCTGATATGCACCGTCAGTGCCGGATTTGCTTTCGGCACCAAGGAAGGCCTCGGCTTCGACAAGGTGCTCAACGCCGCCGACAAGGCGCTCTACGACGCCAAGCGCGGAGGCCGTAACCGCGTCACCGCGTCTCCGTTCAGGCGCGCAAGCTAATCGCGCAACACCGGCCTCTGATCGTGGGGAGACGAATGCGGCTCCTAGGCCGCCATGACAATCTCATTGAAGGTATCGAGATCGACATAGAAGACCTTGGTGATCTCCTCGATCAGATCGTCGTAGTCGCAGCCCTGTGATCTCAAGATATTGATGGCAGCGATGATGTCGACGCGTTCGGTAAGCCGCCGCTTCTGGTAATCCTCGACGTAACGTTCCATGGCTGTCCTTTAGCCTGTGTGCCCAAACGCGTTTGAACGACAGAGATCGCAGGAGGGAAGCTAGGCAGCCTTGCTTGCGTGAAACTTGCCCGGCATTGGCCGTGGTCCTCGATCTGCGATAACCAGACTGATACGGAAGCGGCCGACTCACAAAGCCATGGAAAAGACTAGCACGCGATATTGAGCGTGCCAGAGACGCAGGTGATCGGATGGAGAAATATTGGACTTGGCAAGAACTTCGGATCGCCAACTGAAGTTCACCGCCAATTCTAGACGGTAAGGAACTTCCGCACATCAGCCCGGTCTAAATCTTCAGCCGGGCCGGTATGGACGATCACGCCCCGGTCCATGATGTTGACCTCGTCGGCGAGCTCGCGGCAGAAATCGAGATATTGTTCGACCAAAAGCACGGCGATGCCCGCCTGGTCGCGCAGATAGCGGATGGCGCGGCCGATGTCCTTAATGATCGACGGCTGTATGCCCTCGGTCGGTTCATCGAGCACGAGCAGTTTCGGCCGCATCACCAGCGCCCGCCCGATGGCGAGCTGTTGCTGCTGGCCGCCGGAAAGATCGCCGCCGCGACGGCCGAGCATCTGCTTCAGCACAGGGAACAATTCGAAGACATGCGCCGGAATGTTGCGGTCGGCTCGCCTCAGCGGCGCAAAGCCTGATTCCAGGTTCTCCCGCACGGTGAGCAGCGGAAAGACCTCCCTGCCCTGCGGTACGAATGCGATGCCCGACCGGGCGCGGTCATACGCCGCGCTCCGGTCGAGCGCCTTCCCCTCGAAGGCAACGCTTCCGCTCGTCAGCCGGTGGTGGCCGACGATCGATCTCATCAAACTGGTCTTGCCGACGCCGTTGCGGCCGAGCACGCAGGTGATCTTGCCGGCGCCCGCCTTCAGCGATACGCCGCGCAGCGCCTGGGCGGCGCCGTAGTGCAGCGTGGCATTGGAAACTTCGAGCATGTCAGCGCCGTCTCCAGAACCTGAGAAACGACAGATCGAAGTGATGGAACTGAACCCGCCAGACCATGCTCATCTCCCCAGATAGACTTCGACGACACGCTCGTCGGCCGACACGAAATCGAGTGTGCCTTCCGAGAGCACCGAGCCCTCGTGCAGGCAGGTGACCTTGACGCCGAGCTCGCGCACGAAATGCATGTCGTGCTCGACGACGATGACCGAATGGTCGCGGGCGATATCCTTGAGCAGCCGCGCGGTTTCCTCGGTCTCGGCATCGGTCATGCCGGCGACCGGCTCGTCAACCAGAAGCAGTTTCGGGTCCTGCGCCAAGAGCATGCCGATCTCCAGCCACTGCTTTTGCCCATGGCTGAGATTGGCCGCCAGTTCGTCACGCTTGTCGCCAAGCCGGATGATGCCGAGGATGTCATCGATCTGCCGCGTCTCGGCGGCCGAGCGGCGGTGAAACAGCGCCGGGAAGATCGAGCGAGGACCCTTCAGCGCCAGCATCAGGTTTTCCTCGATCGTGTGGCTTTCGAAGACGGTCGGCTTCTGAAATTTACGGCCAATGCCCATCATTGCGATCTCGGCCTCGTCGTGCTTGGTCAGATCGACTTGGCCGTCGAAGAACACTTCGCCCTCGTCGGGCCGCGTCTTGCCGGTGACGATGTCCATCATCGTCGTCTTGCCGGCGCCGTTGGGGCCGATGATGGCGCGCATCTCGCCCTTGTCGAGCACCAGCGACAGATTGTTGATGGCGCGAAAGCCGTCGAAGGAGACCGAGACGCCGTCGAGATAAAGGATCGTGTTCGACTTTGACATGGTCGCTCACTCCGCCGGCTGTGGTTCGGGGTTGCTGGCGGACCAGTCACCTGGCTTTCTTGCTTCACTGCGAACGATTTTCGCCGGCGGCGAGACATCGGCATCGGTGCCGGCTTCCTCGGCAATCGAAGCAGCTCGCAACGCCTTGGCGTTGCCGCGCCAGCTGTCCCACATGCCGATGATGCCCTTGGGCAGCAAAAGCGTGACGGCGACGAATAGTCCACCCAGTGCAAACAGCCAGAACTCCGGCAGTACGCCGGTGAACCAGGATTTTCCGGCATTGACCAGCAACGCACCGATGATCGGCCCGACAATGGTGCCGCGCCCGCCGACAGCCGCCCAGACGACGACTTCAATCGAATTGGCCGGCTCGAATTCACCAGGGTTGATGATGCCGACCTGCGGCACGTAGAGCGCACCGGCTATGCCGGCCATGACGGCCGAGACGGTGAAGGCGAACAGTTTCACGTTCTCCGCCCGCCAGCCGAGAAAGCGCGTGCGGCTCTCGGCATCGCGTACCGCCATCAAGAGCTTGCCGTATTTTGAGCCGACGATCGCCCAGGTGACGAAGACGGCAAGTGCCAGCATCACCGCGCTGGCGGCAAACAGCGCCGAGCGCGTCGCGTCGGCCTGCACGTTGAAGCCCAGAATATCCTTGAAATCGGTCAGGCCGTTGTTGCCGCCGAACCCCATATCGTTGCGGAAAAAGGCAAGCAGCAGCGCATACGTCATCGCCTGGGTAATGATGGAGAGATAAACGCCGGTGACGCGGCTGCGGAAGGCGAACCAGCCGAAGACGAAAGCCAGCAGGCCAGGCACCGCGAGCACCATGAGGCCGGCGAACCAGAAATGGTCGAAGCCATACCAGAACCATGGCAGTTCCTTGTAGTTCAGGAACACCATGAAGTCGGGCAGGACGGGATTGCCATAGACGCCGCGCGAGCCGATCTGACGCATCAGATACATGCCCATTGCATAGCCGCCGAGCGCGAAGAAGGCGCCGTGGCCGAGCGAAAGGATGCCGCAATAGCCCCAGACCAGGTCGAGCGCCAAGGCAAGCAGCGCATAGCAGAGATATTTGCCGGTCAGCGCGACGATGTAGGATGGGATGTAGAAGGCGCTGGTAGGAGACACCGCAAGGTTGAGCAACGGCACGATGACGGCCACCGCCAGCAGGATGGAGATCGTAATGGCGATGCGGCGGTCCGCGCCGGCGGCAAAGAAGCGTCCCGTGATCATGCTTCCACCGCCCTCCCCTTGAGCGCGAACAGGCCGCGCGGGCGTTTCTGGATGAACAGGATGATCAGCACCAGCACGACGATCTTGCCGAGCACCGCGCCCGCATAAGGCTCGAGGAACTTGTTGACGATGCCGAGCGAGAAGGCGCCGACCAGCGTGCCCCACAGATTACCGACGCCGCCGAAGACAACGACCATGAAGCTGTCGATGATGTACCCGCGGCCGAGATTGGGCGAGACGTTGTCGATCTGGCTCAGCGCGACGCCGGCAATGCCGGCAATGCCGGAGCCGAGCGCGAAGGTCAGCGCGTCGACCCACGGCGTCCTGATGCCCATCGAGGCAGCCATGCGCCGGTTGGCGGTGACGGCGCGCATCTGCAGGCCCCAGGGCGTGCGCTTCATCACGTAGAGCAGGATGCCGAAGACAGCGAGCGCGAAAACCAGGATCCACAGGCGGTTCCAGGTGATCGCCAACTGTCCGACATTGAACGAGCCCGACATCCAGGATGGGTTGCCGACCTCTTGGTTGGTCGGCCCGAAGATTGAGCGCACGGCCTGTTGCAGGATCAGCGAGACGCCCCATGTCGCCAGCAGCGTTTCAAGCGGCCGGCCATAGAGGAAGCGGATGACACCGCGCTCGATGATCAGGCCAACCAGGGCCGCGACGAGAAACGCGAGCGGCAGTGCGATGACCAGCGACCAGTCGAACAGGTCCGGGAAGGATGTACGGATCACCTGCTGGACGACGAAGGTCGTGTAGGCGCCGAGCATTACCATCTCGCCATGCGCCATGTTGATGACGCCCATGACGCCGAACGTGATGGCGAGGCCGATTGCCGCCAGCAGCAGCACCGAGCCCAGCGAGATGCCGTACCAGACGTTCTGCCCGGCGTCCCAGAAGGCCAGCGTCGAATTGATGTTGGCGATCGCGGCTGTCGCCGCTTGCCTAACCGCGTCGGTGGAATTCGCCACGACCGAAGTGAGCAGCGAAACAGCATCGCGATCGCCCCGTGCCCCGATAAGCGCGATGGCGGCGAGCTTGTCGGCTTCGGGCCGATCCGAGACAAGAACTGACGCGGCACGGGCCTGTTCGAGCAGAGCCTTGACGCTGGCCACGGCCTCACCGGCGATCGCCGTATCGAGGGGGCGATATTTGCGGCGTCAGGTGTCTTGAACATGGTGTCGGCGGCGGCGATGCGAACAGCCGGATCCTTGGCGCCGAGCGTCAGCGTGCCCAACGCATCGCGGATGACGCGACGCAGCGTGTTGTTGACCTTGATCTTGGTGATGCCGTCCTTGGCCGCCTCACCCGATGCCTCCCCGCTCAACGGGTCGGAAAGCTGGACGCTCTCGCCCGCTTCCTTGCCGACAAACACCAGGGAATCGGCCTTGCGGACATAGAGGTTGCCGTCGGCAAGTGCCGCAAGCGGCCGCTCCACCGCCGGGTCGCCAGCGGCTGCCAGTTCGTGGACGACGGCTCCGATCTCGGAAAAGCCCTTGGCCGTGGCGAATTTGGCGATGATGCCGCGCAGATCGGTTTCGCCAGCGCCCGATGACGACAGTGTCGCCAGCAGGAACAACAGCATCAAACCCGTGCGGATTAAGGTCATCGGTTTCTGGTAACCCCTGAAGGTTGAAGTGGGCGTCCGGACGGCGGAGGAAGCCGTCCGGACGCGCGCGGTCTGACTGGGTCAGCCCTGGGAGGGATCAGTTCGTGCCCTTGCCGCCGCACTTGCCGGTGGCAACATTAAAGTTGCCGCAGGACAGAGGCGCGCGCCAATCCGAGATCAGGTCCTTGGAATCAGGCAGATAGTCGGACCATTCGTCGCCCATCACCAGGCCCGGCGTGCGCGACACGGTCTCGAACTGGCCGTCGGCCTGGATTTCGCCGATCAGCACCGGCTTGGTGATGTGGTGGTTCGGCATCATCGTCGAATAGCCGCCGGTCAGGTTCGGCACCGACACGCCGATCATGGCGTCGATGACCTTGTCCGGATCGGTGGTGCCGGCCTTCTCGACCGCCTTCACCCACATGTTGAAGCCGATATAATGGGCCTCCATCGGGTCGTTGGTGGTGCGCTTGTCGTTCTTGATGAACTTGTGCCAGTCGGCGATGAACTTCTTGTTCTCGGGCGTATCGATGCTCTCGAAATAGTTCCAGGCGGCGAGATGGCCGACCAGCGGCGCGGTGTCGAGACCTGCAAGCTCTTCCTCGCCGACCGAGAAGGCCATGACCGGAATGTCCTCGGCCTTGATGCCCTGGTTGCCGAGTTCCTTGTAGAACGGCACGTTGGCGTCGCCGTTGACGGTCGAGACGACGGCGGTCTTCTTGCCGGCCGAACCGAACTTCTTGATCGCCGAAACCTCGGTCTGCCAGTCGGAGAAGCCGAACGGCGTGTAATTGACCATGATGTCTTCAGCCGCCACACCCTTGGCCTTCAGATAGGCCTCGAGGATCTTGTTGGTGGTGCGCGGATAGACGTAGTCGGTGCCTTCCAGCACCCAGCGCTTAACCGAACCGCCGTCCTCGCTCATCAGATAGTCGACCGCCGGGATCGCCTGCTGGTTCGGCGCCGCACCCGTGTAGAACACGTTGCGCTCGCTCTCCTCGCCCTCATACTGGACCGGATAGAACAGGATGTTGTCGAGTTCGGAGAACACCGGCAGCACCGATTTGCGCGACACCGAGGTCCAGCAGCCGAACACCGCCGCAACCTTGTCCTTGGAGATCAGTTCGCGCGCCTTTTCGGCAAACAGCGGCCAGTTGGAAGCCGGATCGACGACGACCGCCTCGAGCTTCTTGCCGAGCAGGCCGCCCTTGGCGTTCTGCTCGTCGATGAGCATCAGCATGGCGTCCTTCAGTGTCGTCTCCGAAATCGCCATGGTCCCCGAGAGCGAATGGAGAATGCCGACCTTGATCGTGTCGTCGGCGGCCTTGGCCGGAGCCGACATCAACAGGCCGGCGGCGACCGCACCAGCCGAAAACATTTTTGTTATTGTCGAGAAATTACCCCTCATATTACGGACTCCCAAGCTAGTTGATTGCACTGCAACACTACAATGCAACCCCCATGCCAACCGCTCCAGCGATCCCGAAAGGGTACAAATAGTTCATAGATATCAGCGCCTTGGATATAGCGGCTTCCAAAACAAAGAGAGCCGGCCAGAAATCGATTGAGGGAAATTTGCGCAGCTTACACAGTTTTTGCCTAATTTTCGCTCATTCTCTGAGGCTGCCTAGATTTTGATCTCAATAGCGGCGCCTTGGGCGACCGATGTTGCGGCGCGGTGCAAAAATAGGGCAAGCTCGCTCTTCAAACGAGCGACGTCATGATTTCAGGGATTTCACGCTTTTTCATCGGCATACTGCTTCTGGCCGCAGCAACCGGAGCCGCGCGAGCCGATTTCAGCGATGGCAAGATGCCTGACGGCACCTATCATTGCGAAGTGTACCTGCTTGGCATGTTCCTCAGCCTCGGCGACATCACCATTAAGGGGAACGTCTACAGCGGCCCTGTCTACACCAGCCTCGGCGTCTTCGGCCCCGCTCAGCAAGGGTACAACTACCAAATGGATGCGAACGGCGTGATTTCCTGGCTGGGACCACTGGGCGGCTACACCGCCGGCGGCAACTCGCTGTCGCTGACCCAGGCGACGCTGGACGGCGAAACCGTGCCCTCCTTCGACATCATCATGAAGCAACCCGACGGCGCCTTCACCGCATCGACCTGCACCAAGCAATAAGGCGGCAAGAAAAAGGCGCGGAACCTTGCGGGTTCCGCGCCAGCAGTCCGTCGGGAGGATGTGACTAGATCGTCTTTGCCGACATCTGCGCGGCGATGTAGTCGGCCTGGCGGATCGCCAGCGACACGATCGTCAGGGTCGGGTTTTCAGCGGCCCCGGTAGTGAACTGGCTGCCGTCCGACACGAACAGGTTCTTGATGTCGTGCGCCTGGCCGTGCTTGTTGACGACCCCGTCTTCCGCTTTCTCGCTCATCCGGTTGGTGCCGAGATTGTGAGTCGACGGATAGGGTGGCGTCGGGAAGGTGCGGGTGGCGCCGACCGCATCGTAAAGTGCCGTAGCCTGTTTGTAGGCGTGGTTACGCATCGCCGTGTCGTTCGGATGGTCGTCGAAATGCACGTCGGCGATCGGCATGCCGTGCGCGTCCTTCTCGTCTGCATGCAGCGTGATGCGGTTCTCCGCGCGCGGCATGTCCTCACCGACGATCCACAGGCCGGCCATGTGGTCGTAGTGATCGAGTGCGGTGGTGAACGAGCGCCCCCAGGCGCCCGGATCGAGGAATGCGGCCATGAACGGCAGGCCGAGCGACAGCGTCTCGAACTCGTAGCCGCCCACGAACCCACGCGACGGATCATGCCGCGCCTCGTCGCGGATGATGCCGGCCATGGTGGTGCCGCGATACATATGCACCGGCCTGTCGAAGATGGCATAGACCGAGCCGGTGGTGTGGCGCATGTAGTTCTTGCCGACCTGGCCCGACGAGTTGGCAAGCCCATCGGGGAATTTTCCCGACGCCGAATTGAGCAGCAGCCTTGGGCTCTCGATCGAGTTGCCGGCAACCGCGACGATGCGCGCCTTCTGCTCCTGCAGCTTGCCGTCCTTGTCGGCGTAGACGACGCCGGTCACCTTTCCGCTGGCGTCGTGGTTGATCTTGATCGCCATGGCATTCGGCCTGACTTCGAGATGGCCTGTCGCCTCGCCCTTGGGGATCTCGGTGTAGAGCGTCGACCATTTGGCGCCCCATTTACAGCCCTGGAAGCAGAAGCCGGTTTGCTGGCAGGAATTACGATCGTCGCGATCGACCGAGTTGATGGCCATGTTGCCGGTGTGGCATTCCTTGTAGCCGAGCTTGTCGGCGCCGGCCTTCAACACCTTGAAATTGTTGTTGCCCGGCAGCCGCGGCCAGTCATTGGTGCCGGTGACGCCCATCTTGGCCTCGGCCTTGGCGTAGTAGGGCTCCATCTCGGCCAGCGTGATCGGCCAATCGAGCAGGTTGGCGCCTTCCAGTTTGCCATAGGTCGAGAGCGTCTTGAACTCGTGCTCCTGGAAGCGCAGCGAGGCTCCCGCCCAATGCGTGGTCGAACCGCCGACCGACTTGACGACCCAGGCCGGCAGGTTCGGAAAATCCTTTGCCACGCGCCAGTCGCCGGACGTGGTGCGCTTGTCGGTCCAGGCGAGCTGGGCGAACGAACCCCACTCGTCATTGACGAAATCCTCGTATTCGTGGCGCGCGCCGGCTTCCAGGATGACGACGTCGACACCCTTCTGGGCAAGTTCGTTGCCGAGCGTGCCGCCGCCGGCGCCCGAACCGATGATGACGACCACGCCGTCGTTGTTCAGATCAAATGAAGCTGCCATGGTTTCCTCCCATGATTTCTGTTTGCGGGTTCAGGAACGACGGGGCTCAGAGCCACTCGATGTCGTCGAAACCGCGCGCGATGTAGCCGCCCTTGGAATAGGACTCGCCCTCGTAGCCGAAGATCGGCCACACCTCTTTCTGGTTGTAGAGGCCGACCACAAGGCCGCCTCTGATGGCCTGGAAAAACGGCGTCGCCTCGATCTGCTTCAGCATCGCGACCCGCTGGTCCTCCCAGCCAAGGCCGCGATAGCCGCCGCCACCGGATTTCTTGTCGAGGTCGGCGATGCCATCCTCGAGCATCGCCTTGTAGGCGGCGTCCTTGCCGGCCTGCTCGTCATGACCTTTCACGGCAATGGCGTAGTATTTGTCCGGCACCTGATCGTGCGGATAGATGTCGCGCGCCATCTGGATCAGCGTCGCCATGGTTTCGGGCTTGAGTGCCGATGTCTCGAGCCCCCAGGCATGTTCAGGACTGATGACGGCGCTACCGGAGATGACGAGCAGCGCGCCGATGCCGCCGCGTTTGAGAAGCTCGCGACGTGAAAGCCCGGGCTTCGCGTCATAGATCGTGACCATTTTATTCCTCCCTGCTTGCTATGTGCACTGTTGAGAGTGCGTTTGCTGGCGCCGCACCTGCCGGCGCGACTGCTATGTCTCCTATTGGAAGCGACCTCCGCGCTGCAGAACCTCGATCTTGTAGCCGTCGGGGTCCTCGATGAAGAAAAAGCGGGCGATCAGCGATCCGTCGCGGTTGAACTCGACGATCTTCTTCGGATTCAGGCCAAGCGCACCGAGACGGTCATGTTCGCTGTCGAGGTCGGCGACGGAGACAGCGAAGTGACCGTAGCCGTCGCCGAGCCCGTAAGCTTCCTGCCGATCCTTGTTCACGGTCAGTTCGAGCTCGAACCCTGCCTCGGCATTGCTGAGGTAAAGGAGCGTGAACGTCTCGAAATCCAGCCTGTCGGCGACATTGAGCCCGAAGGCGTTTCTGTAGAAATCGACCGATCGGGTCTCGTCGAGAACCCGGATCATACTGTGGATCGCCTTGGCCAAATTAGTCTCCGCGCTGGTGTGGAGGCGATTATGCGCGGCGCGGACAAAAGGTGGTGGCAGCCGGTTACCACGCCCGCAGCCGCGAACGGGACGAAAGTCCGATTGCCGGACCGGCAATTTTGCCCGAGAATACGTGTGGGGACAGGTCAAGCAGTATCAAACTGCACGCCGTCCACCCAAGACCAACAATCATGGGAGGTTTGTCGGATGTGCAGGGTGTTTGCGGGCCAGGACCCCGAAGGCTATCGCCAGATCAACCGCTCGATTCGCATCGACGGTCACTCGACCAGCATCCAGCTCGAAGCGACGTTCTGGGCGTTGCTTGACGAGATCGCCGAAAACCAGAACCTGACGACGCCGAAATTCATCTCCAAGCTCTATGACGAAGCCATAGAGATCAACGGCGCCATCCCGAACTTTGCGTCGATGCTGCGCACCACCTGCGCGCTCTATCTGCGCGGCCATCGGCCGGGGATGGATGAGCAGATGGTGCCGAAGCGGCAGGCCGCTTAGCGCATTGCGCTCAGCTTAGTTCTTGCGCGAGCCCTATGAGAAGCCCTCCGGGCCCTCGAATGTAGCAGAGCCGATACACGTCTCTATACTGGACAACTTCGCCTTCGAGCCGCGCACCGCGATTGCGGAGCCTTTCAAGCGTCCCGTCAATGTCGTCCACGGCGAACATGACGCGGAGGTAGCCGAGGGCGTTAACCGGGGCGTTGCGGTGATCCGAGACGACAGGCGGCGTGAGGAAGCGGGACAGTTCGAGCCGGCTGTGGCCGTCCGGCGTCCGCATCATGGCAATCTCGACGCGTTGATCGCCCAGTCCAGTGACACGTCCGGCCCATTCTCCTTCGATCGTGGCCCGCCCTTCGAGCTCAAGGCCGAGCTCGCCAAAGAAACCAATCGTCTCTTCGAGGTCATCGACGACGATTCCTATGTTGTCCATCCGTTTGAGCGCCATGTGTTCAGTCTACAAGGCGTCGTCCAGGTCGTAAACTCATTAGGCTGCTTGCCAGCTGAGCAGGTATGATCAAGGGGTCCGAAACGCCTCGTGATACGTCGCGGTGGCGCCCTGGTGTCGACCACTACCTCGAACGCCAGCCGGTCTGTGGCTGTCCCTGATTCATGCCTGATGGCACGATGCTGTTTCTATCGGTCCAGTATCCGGCCGCGTATGCCAGGACGCTCTGCAAGAGGCGACGCTGCAGCCCAAGTTCCGGGCGAAAACCGGCTTCCAACAGCACAAGCAGACCTGGTCGACAGTAGACCAAACCCTCGCTAACGATTTTGTGATGTGGTTGACGAGGTCATTTTCATCTCGCAGTCTATCGGCATTCGATCTGCGGCTTAACCTAACTATCGTTGTCATGAATACTTGGGCATCACTTCCCAAGCGCGCTCTCTTATTTTTGAGATTCCTAATATGAACCGTCGCAACCCTGTCCGAATGAATCGGCGTCTTTTCCTGTCCTCGGTCGCAATGTTTACGGCAACCGCGACATCGGCCGGTTTTGCGCGATCGTTCTCGGGCACTTTGCCCTGGACGCCAATGGCATCCGATCCACCGACGCAGGTCGTGGCAGGCGGCTGGCACTTTTTCTCGGCCCAGGAAGCAGCCCTAGTCGAGGCGATCGTCGACCGCATCATTCCGGCCGACGAGCTCAGCATGGGCGGCAAGGAAGCCGGTTGCGCCGTCTATATCGACAGGCAGTTGATGGGGGCGTTCGGTGCGTCGAGCCGGCTTTACACGCAAGGCCCGTTTCTGCCTGGACTGCCCACCCAGGGCTATCAGGGCGAGGCCAATCCGGCGCAGCGTTACCGCACCGGGCTTGCCGCCATCGACGCTTTCCTGAAACAGCGGGACGGCAAGACATTCGTCGAGCTCGCACCGGCCGAACAGGATGCCTTCCTGACGGCTATGGAGGCCGGGAAGGTCGACCTGCCCAATGGCGTCAAGGGGCCGGGTTTCTTCGGGCTTCTGCTGCAGAACACCATGGAGGGGTTCTTTGCCGACCCCGTCTATGGCGGCAACAAGGACATGGTCTCGTGGCGCATGCTTGGTTTTCCAGGCGCCCGCTACGACTACCGCGACCATGTCAGCAAACACAATCAGCCATATCCGCAGCCGCCTGTCTCGATCATCGGGCGCCCCGAATGGCTCGGCAAAGGCGCCTGATCATGACCAAGATACTGCCTCGCAAAGACGTCGTGATCGTCGGCCTCGGCTGGACGGGATCCATTCTGGCCCACGAATTGACCGATCAGGGCCTGGACGTGGTGGCTATAGAACGCGGCCCCTGGCGCGATACGGCAACCGATTTCAACATCGGCTACGCGCAGGATGAGTTGCGCTACAGCATCCGGCGCGACCTCTTCCTGCAGCCCGCCTTGGAAACCATGACGGTGCGCAACGACCCGTCGCAGAAGGCGCTGCCGATGCGCGATTTCGGCTCCTTCCTCCCCGGCAACGGCGTCGGCGGCGCCGGCGTCCACTGGAACGGCCACACCTGGCGGTTCTGGGATTCAGACTTTCAGATAAAGACCAATCTGACCAAGAAATATGGTGCATCGAGAATCGCCGATCTCCAGGTCGAGGACTGGGGCGTGACCGGCGCGGAGATGGAGCCCTATTACGACCAGTTCGAGTATCTGGCAGGCATCTCGGGCAAGGCCGGCAATATCAAGGGGCAGTTGCAGGAAGGCGGCAATCCGTTCGAGGATCCAAGGTCGCGGGATTATCCGAACCCGCCGATGCAGATGACCTACGCGCCAACCCTGTTCGCCGAGGTCGGCCGGTCGATCGGCCTGCATCCCTTCCCGACCCCATCCGCCAACATGTCGCGGGCCTATGTCAACCCGCTCGGCATCGCCATGGGTCAATGCACCTATTGCGGATTCTGCGAACGCTTCGGCTGTGCCAACTATTCGAAGTCGAGCGCCCAGACCACCGTCCTTCCGGTGCTGATGAAGAAGTCCAATTTCGAAGTCCGCACCGACAGCGAGGTACTGCATGTCGATCTGGCTCCCGGAGGCAAGTCGGCGCGCGGCGTGACCTACGTCGATACCTCAGGCGAGGAGTACTTCCAGCCGGCCGATCTGGTGCTGCTGTGCGCCTACGGCCTGCACAATGCCCGGCTGATGATGCTGTCCGGCATCGGCAAGATCTACGACCCCGGCAGCGGCGAAGGAACGGTTGGGCGCAATTACTGCTACCAGACAAACGCCGGCGTGCAGGTGTTCTTCGACGACAAGAACTTCAACCCGTTCATCGCCGCAGGCGCGCTCGGCCAGACGATCGACGATTACAATGGTGACGCGTTCGACCACGGCGCGCTGGACTTCGTCGGCGGTGCGGGCATCAACTGCATTCCCACCAACGGGCGCCCGATCGGAACCAGGCCGACCCTGCCCGGCACGCCGAAATGGGGCAGCGCCTGGAAGAAGGCAACGGTCGAGGGCTACAAGAGCACGCTTGGCTACTCGTCCCAGGGAAGCAGCTACGCGACGCGCAACAACTACCTCGACCTCGACCCGACCTACAAGGACCGTTTCGGGCGGCCGCTGATGCGCATGACGTTCGATTTTCCCGACAACGACATCCGCATGTCGAACTATGTCTGCGACCGGATGGAGGAAATCGCCAAGGCGCTCGGCGGAAAGCAGTACGCCGTCAGCCGCCGCAAGAAAGGCTGGGACAGCGTCCCCTACCAGAGCACCCACAATACGGGCGGCGCCATCATGGGAACGGACCCGAAGAAGAGCGCGGTCAACACCTTCCTCCAGAGCTGGGACGTCCCCAATGTCTTTGTCATCGGTGCGTCGGCCTTCCCGCAGAATGCCGGCAAAAATCCGACAGGAACGGTCGGCGCGCTCGCTTTCCGCGCCGCCGATGCCATCCGCAATCAATATCTGCGCAATCCCGGTGCACCCCTGGTGCAGGCATGAACAAGCTCGTTCTCACGCTCGCCATCGGTGCTGCGGCCCTCACTGGCGGCCCGGCATGGAGTGCCGACCAGGCGGACCAGATCATACGTGGACAGTATCAGGCGGTGCTCGGCGACTGTGCAGGCTGTCATACGCGAGCCGAGGGCAAACCGCTGGCCGGCGGCCTGCCGCTCGAAACGCCGTTCGGCGCGCTTGTGCCGCCCAACATAACGCCTGACCGCGAGACGGGCATCGGCAGTTGGTCGGAAGCCGACTTCCGCAGCATGATGAAGTCAGGCATCGGCCACAATGGTGTGCGGCTCTACCCCGCAATGCCCTACCCCGCCTATACCAGGATGAACGATCGGGACATTTCCGACTTGTGGGCCTATCTGACGACGGTTCAACCGGTATCGAACAAGGTCGAAGCCAATCAGCTGCCGTTCCCGTTGAACATCCGGCTGGCGATGCTGGGCTGGAATGCCCTCAACTTCACCGAAGCAAGCTTTCAGCCGGATCCCTCCAAGTCGGCGGAGTGGAATCGCGGCGCTTATATCGTCCAGGGCGCGGGCCATTGCGGCACCTGCCACTCGCCCAAATCTTTCCTTGGCGCCGATAAGGACAGCGAGTTCCTGCAAGGTGCCTCCCTGCAGGGCTGGTTTGCCCCCGACATCACCAACAATGCGCAATCGGGCCTGGGCAAGTGGTCGGAAGAGGATTTGGTGAAATACCTCAAGACCGGCGTCAATGCGCATTCGATTGCCTCCGGTCCGATGGCGGAGGCCATCGAGAACTCCACGTCGAAAATGACCGATCCCGATCTCAAGGCGGTTGCAGTCTACCTCAAGAGCCTGGGCTCGGATGTCGACAGCGCCCAACCGGCAAAGCCTGACGCAACACGGATGACCGCGGGCGAGGCAATCTATCGCGACAATTGCTCGGCCTGCCATGGTGGAGATGGTGCCGGGTCAGGCGCGCTTTTCCCTTCCCTTGCCGGCAATTCGATCGTCGCGCAGGGCAGTTCCGAAACACTGGCACGGCTCGTCCTTGCCGGCAGCCAGGCCGTGCACACGGCCGATGCACCGACGACGCCCGCCATGCCTTCCCTGGCCTGGCGCCTGAAAGACCAGGAGGTCGCCGACGTCTTGACCTATGTGCGCGCCAGTTGGGGCAACGCGGCTCCTGCAGTCTCGTCCGGCGATGTCGCTGCCGTACGCAAGGGATTGACCCAGTAGACCCGTACTCTAGCTCTCGGCTGCGACAGCGAGTGCCAGACGGCTCATGTCGGTGAAAAGCGCCTGGCGCTCGGAATAGTCGGTCTGTTCGCCGGTCTCGATGTTGTCCACCACAACACACATCGACAAGGCACGTGCTCCGAAATGCTCCGATATGCCATAGAGCGCGCTGGTTTCCATATCCACGGCCAGGGCTCCTTGCGCCCGTGCATCGGCAAAACGGGCACGCCCATCCGGGTGATAGAAAATGTCGCTGCAGACCGTCAGGCCGACATGATGGTCGATGCCAAATTCTACCGCCTTGGCCCGTGACGATGCGAGGAGCGCCGGGTCCGGGCCAGCCGGTCCATAAAGGCCGAAAACCTGGCCGCTCTGGGCGCTTTCCGCCTGTGCCGATTGCGAGATGACAAGGCTGCGCAGCTTTGCCTTTGCGGTCAGGCTGCCGCAGGTGCCGGTACGGATCAGCGTCCGGGCGCCATAATGGTCCAGCAGTTCATGCGCATAGATCAGAAACGATGAAACGCCGATGCCCGTCGCCTGAATGCTGATGGACTTGCCACGAAACAAGCCGGTGAAGCCAAGCGTGCCGCGTCGGCGATTGATGCAGCGCGGCGCTTCCAGGAACGTTTGCGCCATCCATTCAGCGCGCTGCGGGTCGCCCGGCAACAACACCGTGTCGGCATAGTCGTCCTTGTCCGCTTCGTTGTGCGGCGTCACCGGTTGCTCCCCTAAGCCTTCCTGCCGTTCACCCCTCAATCATGGCGTTGTCACAGCGTTGCGCAAGGAGGAACATGGGGAAGGCTCTAGGACTCCAGCACGTCCTTGACGATCGTGGCCAGTTGCTTGAGCGAAAACGGCTTGGGCAGGAAGCCGAAATGCGCATCTGCCGGCAGGTTTCTGGCGAATGCGTCCTCGGCATAGCCGGACACGAAGACGAACTTGATGTCGGGCTGGCGCTTGCGCAATTCGCCGAGCAGCGTCGGCCCGTCCATTTCCGGCATCACCACGTCGGAAACGACGATATCGACCTTGCCGCCCAGCGCCTCGAACACTTCCAGCGCCTCGACGCCCGACGATGCCTCGTGCACGGTGTAGCCGCGCGAGGTCAGCGCCCGCATGCCGCCCATGCGCACGGCATCCTCGTCCTCGACGAGCAGCACCGTGGCCGAGCCCGACAGATCCTTGGCCGGATCGGCGACCTTTGCCGGCGCCGCCGGCGCATCGCCGGGCTCGCCTGCTTTTTTCGCTTCGGCGATGTGACGCGGCAGGAAAATGCGGAAAGTCGAGCCTTTGCCGACTTCGGAATCGCAGAAGATGAAGCCGCCGGTCTGCTTGATGATGCCGTAGACCATCGACAGGCCAAGGCCGGTGCCTTTGCCGACTTCCTTGGTGGTGAAGAAGGGCTCGAATATCTTCTTCAGCACGTCGGGCGCGATGCCGCTGCCGGTGTCCTCGACTTCGACCACGACATAGTCCGCCGGGGCGAGTTCGCGGTAGGAAAAGGCCTTGCACTCCTCGGCGGTTACATTGCGGGGGCGCACGGTCAGATCGCCGCCCGCCGGCATAGCATCGCGCGCGTTGACCGCAAGGTTGACCACCACCTGTTCGAACTGCCCGATATCGACCTTGACCGGCCACAGGTCGCGGCCATGGTCGACCTTCAGCTTGATGTCGTTGCCGACAAGGCGGGCCAGCAGCATCCTGAGATCGGCGAGCACGTCGGTCAGGTTGAGCACTTCCGGCCGCAATGTCTGCTTGCGCGAGAAGGCCAGCAACTGCCGCACCAGCGAAGCCGCCCGGTTGGCATTCTGCTTGATGTTCATGATGTCTGGGAAGGACGGGTCCGACGGGCGGTGATTGGTCAACAAAAGGTCGGACGCCATGATGATGGCGGTCAGCACATTGTTGAAATCATGCGCGATGCCGCCGGCAAGCTGGCCGACTGCCTGCATCTTCTGGCTTTGCGCCATCTGCCCTTCGAGCGCTTTCTGCTCCGTTGTCTCGACGGCGTAGACGATGGCCGACTCCTCGGCGCCCTCGCCGCCCTCGCCGCCGGTGCCGTCGGCGACGGCGTTGACGTAGAAGCGGATGTGCCGTTCGTCGTTGCCGGGCAGAAGCGTGTCGATCGGCTCGATGTCGGCCTGCCGCTGCTGCGCTTTCTCGAAGGCAGCCGCGAAGGCCGGCCGGTCGCGTTCGTGGATTACCGTGTCGAGCCGCACGCGACGGTCGACGGCGTCGCGATCGACGACAGACGAAAACAACGACAAAAACGGCGCATTGGTGCGCAGGATGCGTCCGTTGTGGTCGACGCCGGCGATTGCCATCGGTGTCGAGTTGAAGAAGCGGGTGAAGCGCACTTCCGAAGCCCGCAAATCGGCAGAGGCATCCTCGCCTTGCGTGCGGTTGAGCACGATCGTGCGTGTCGGCCCATTCAATCCTTCGCGGCTGGCCGAAACGCGGTGCATGAAGCGCACCGGCAGCGCTTCGCCCGTCATGGTCGTCAAATCGAGATCGATCACCGCGTTGCGTGTGGTGCCAGGGTCGGCCTTGACCGAGCGGACCAGCGCCATGCCGTCGCCGGCCACGATCTCCGACAGAGACACGGCGCCGGGCGTGAAGCTGGTGAGGTCGATGCCCAGCCATTCGGCGAGCGTGGCGTTTATGTAGGTGACGCGGCCCTCCTGGTCGGCCGAAAAGAAGCCGGCCGGCGCGTGGTCGAGGTGATCGATCGCCTTCTGCAGATCGAGGAAGAAGCGCTCCTGCTCGGCCCGCTCCTGCGAGATATCGGCAAGCTGCCAGGCCAGCATCGGCAGCCGCTGGCCCGGAACGCTGAAGGCGCGGGCGCGCGCGCGGTACCAGCGGGCGCCCGGCTCGGCACCGGGCCGAATGGACTGTGCGAGCCTAAACTCGCCGTCGCCCGGCTGGCCGTCGCGAAGGCCGGACGCCAGGCGATAGATCGTCACCGAGGCTTCGGGGACATCCGAGAGCAATCCCTCGACGGTCTTCAGATCGGCAGCGGACGATGCTCCGGTCATATCCGCATAGGCGCGGTTGGCGTAGACGACGCGGCCCTTGGTGTCGGTGACGAGAAGCCCCTGCGACATCGAATCGACGAAGGATTTCGACAGTTCGTCGCCTGTCGAGCGTGGCGTGACCTGCACGAAGCCGATCGCCGTCGCGAACAGGAAGCCGACGCCGATCATCGCCAGCACGCCGAGCATGCCGAGCAGGAAAGGATCGCCGAGGCGCTCGCGGAAAAGACCGAAGACGATCGCGGCCCCCGTCAGAACGACGATGAAAATGATAAGCCGGGTAACCGCGCCCGGTCGCGTATTCTGGTCGACGATCGGTACCGGATAGAAATCGCCGCGCGCTTCCTTGGCCATGTGCCCCCTGCTCGTGAATTCCGGTGTTCCGACACCCGCCCCGTACCGGGTTGAATCACATTCTCCTAGTCCGGAAAAGGCCTGGGCGGCAAATGTCGGATAAAAATGATGTCTTCCGGCCTTCGGAGTTTTTCAAGCTGTTCAACAGCGTGAAACGCAACTTGCGGTGGCCCGCTTCAACGGTCTAGTGTCTTATCACTTCCAAGGGGCGATCAGGGGAAACCAATGCAATGGCTCGATAGCGTGGCAGGTCCCGGTTATGCCGCAGCATTGTTGTGGACGTTTGCAGCGCTCGTCCTGCTGGTCATCGTTCTCGTCATCGTCAAGCTGGTGCGCAACCTGACATTCGGAACCTTCGTCGC
This sequence comes from Mesorhizobium sp. M7A.F.Ca.US.005.03.1.1, assembly GCF_003997975.1. Lineage (NCBI taxonomy): Bacteria > Pseudomonadati > Pseudomonadota > Alphaproteobacteria > Hyphomicrobiales > Phyllobacteriaceae > Mesorhizobium > Mesorhizobium sp. M7A.F.Ca.US.005.03.1.1. Next base: position 15,562 of record NZ_RZRO01000059.1, on the reverse strand, counting down.
CGGCGGCCGGAACCGCAAGACGCGACTGGCCGTCATGGATGCCACCGCCGTCGACAGCCATCGCAGATTGGTGCTGATACGCCGCGACGACATCGAACATCTGCTTCTGATCGGCGGTCCGACCGACGTCGTCGTCGAGCGCGATATCCGGCTTTCGGCGCCGCGCCGGCCGGCATTGACTGGAGATGGCGGCTTGCAGCCGGTTCCGGCCGCCGCTCCGACAAGGCCGCGTCCGCCGCAACCCGCTCCGCCGCCGCTGAGACAGGCACCCGCTCCACAGCCGGTGAATACGACGCCGCCCGCCCGCCCCCGTCCGACAGCGCCGCCGGCACCTGCACCGAAGCCGGCAACGCAAAGCTACCAGCCGACCAATGTCACGCCGTTGCCCGCCTACGGCTCCGCCAACGCCAACACCGCCCGGCACGCCCCGCCACCACCGCAGCCGGTGCAGGACAGCATCGACGACACGCTGATGAGAGAACTTGAAGTATCACTGGACCAGCCCCGTTCGGGCGGCCAGGTGGGCAAGCCGGCGGCGCCGCAGTCGCTCGACGACGAGATGACCAAGCTTCTCGGTGAACTCTCCAGCCAGAAGAAATGAGCGACCGCCGGGTCGCTATCCCCGCGAAACACCGTCGCCGGTCCGGCTGCCGAACCACCTCGTCCGAAGCCCCGAGGGTTTTCGATCTTCGCGCGCCCTGAGCGGTGGATGCCGCACCAATGAAAATGGCCGGAAAACCGGCCATTTTCAGAATCGAGTTCGTTCGAGACAGCCGGCCGTGAGCTTCAGTCGTCGCGATAGACTTTTTCGCGGCGCTCATGCCGCTCCTGCGCTTCGATCGACAATGTCGCGATCGGACGTGCATCGAGCCGCTTCAGCGCGATCGGCTCGCCGGTTTCTTCGCAATAGCCGTAGGTGCCTTCGTCGATGCGTTGCAGGGCGGAATCGATCTTTGCAATGAGCTTGCGCTGACGGTCGCGGGCCCTGAGTTCGATGGCACGGTCGGTTTCCGAAGAGGCGCGATCGGCCAGATCGGGGTGGTTGGCGTTTTCTTGCTGCAGGATTTCCAGTGTTTCGCGCGCTTCGCGCAATATGTCATTCTTCCAGGTGACGAGCTTTGAGCGGAAGTAGGATTTCTGCCGCTCGTTCATGAACGGCTCGTCTTCGGAGGGTACGTAATCGGCGGTAACGATGTCGTTCATTCGACTCACCCAAACTGCCCCAAATTTGGCGCCTATATATTCGTCGTCCGACGCCTGCACAAGCGCAATCGGCCGCTGTTTCACGCAATTGTTAAAGTACCTGGGCACGCGTCTTTGCAGCCGCGTACGGTCGCTTTGGTACAAACTCCGCCGCGACACTTTGGATCCGGTGACGCATATTTTCCCTGATCGCGGTGACCCCGGGGCCGATATGCAAGCGCCTTTTGCAGCAGCCAGCGTTGGCTGATTCGCCGTGTTTGAAGAGCACGGGCCATTGTGCGCGACGCCGTTCTCGTGGCTAATCCCGGAAGGCTTCGGCATTCGGAGGTTGGGTGAGCAGGCTTTATCTGTTGCGACATGCCAAGGCAGGCTGGGCATTGCCCGGCATGCGCGATTTCGACCGTCCGCTCGATGCGTCCGGCCGCGCCGATGCCGAAATGATGGGCGCCGCCATGCGCTCCCGCCTCTATGTTCCGGACCGGACGCTGTGCTCCAACGCCAAACGCGCCAAAGAGACGCTGGAAGGCCTGGCCGGCCAGACCGACACCGGCCGGGTCCTGTTCTTCGACGGGCTCTACAGCGCGGACGCGGCCGGTTATCTCAACCTTATCAAGAACAATGGCGGATCGGGCTCGTTGCTGGTCATCGGCCACAACCCGATGATGGAAGACCTTGCCTTGGCAGTTTCGGGCGGCGGCGACGAGGCTGCGCGGGCCACACTGAACCATGGGTTCCCGACCGCGGGCCTGGCGGTCGTCCGCTTCGACGGCGATCTTGCCAGCGCCGCCCAAGGCACCGGCTATCTCGAAGTGTTCCTGACGCCGGCCGATCTCTGAAGCCATTTCAAAGCCTTGTTGCAGCGCCTATATCGGACGGACCGAAGTTCGAGAGAGCATATTTTGGCATCATCGCTGACCACCTTCACCGACGAGGCGAGGATTGCCCTCGACACGCTATCGGGCCGCGCCACCGGGCTTTTTTCCCCATCGCTGCGCCTCGGCGTGACCGGATTGTCCCGCGCCGGCAAAACGGTGTTCATATCGGCCCTTGTCCACAATTTGATCCATGGCGGGCGCCTGCCGCTGTTTGAGGCGCAGAAATCGGGGCGCATCGCGCGCGCCTTCCTCGAGCAGCAGCCCGACGACGCGGTGCCGCGTTTCCAGTACGAGGACCACATCGCAGCCTTGGTCAACGACCGCGTCTGGCCCGATTCGACGCGCGCCATTTCGGAGCTGCGGCTGACCATCGAATATGAATCGGCTTCCGGCTGGAGCCGCATGTTTTCCTCGGGCAGATTGTCGGTCGATATCGTCGACTATCCCGGCGAATGGCTGCTCGATCTGCCGCTGCTCGGCAAATCCTTCGCCGATTTTTCCCACGAAGCCTTTGAAATGGCTGTTCTGCCGGTGCGCGAGGACCTGTCGCAAGCCTGGCGGGCACTATCGGCCGGGATCGACCCGAACGCCGATGCCGACGAGATGACGGCGCGCCGCCTGGCCGAGAGTTTCGCCGCCTATCTGAAGGCCTGCAAGCTCGACGAGCGGGCGCTTTCGACCTTGCCGCCCGGCCGCTTCCTGATGCCGGGCGATCTCGAAGGCTCGCCGGCCCTGACCTTCGCGCCACTGGCCGGGATCGACGACAAGCGCCCGCGCGCAGGCTCGCTGCACGCCATGATGGACAGGCGCTATGAGGCCTACAAGACGCATGTCGTCAAACCCTTTTTCCGGGAACACATCACCCGCCTCGACCGCCAGATCGTGCTGATCGACGCTATGCAGGCGCTGAACGCCGGCCCGGGCGCCATGGCCGACCTGGAACGCGCGGTGACCGAGATCCTCAGCTGTTTTCGCCCCGGCCGGGGCAGCTTCCTCACCGATCTGTTCTCGCGGCGCATCGACCGCATCCTGGTTGCCGCGACCAAGGCCGACCATCTGCATCACGAAAGCCATGACCGGCTGCAGGCGATCGTGCGGCGGCTTGCCGACCGCGCCGTGGCACGGGCGAATTTCACCGGCGCCGATGTCGATGTGGTCGCCATGGCGGCGGTGCGCGCGACGCGCGAAGGCACCGTCAGGCAAGGCCGGGAGACGCTTCCCGTCATCATCGGCACGCCGATAGCCGGTGAGAAGATCAACGGCGAAACCTTCGATGGAAAAACTGAAACAGCCATATTTCCCGGTGACTTACCGGAGAATATTGATGCGGTTTTCGATGTTTCGGGAGCCGATCACAGGCAGGACTCCGCGGACCCTGCAATCCGCTTCGTCCGTTTCCGTCCCCCAAAGCTCGAACGCACGGCCGAAGGCGTCACGCTGTCGCTGCCGCATATCAGGCTCGACCGTGCCTTGCAGTTCCTGATCGGAGATCATCTGGCATGACCGCGCCCCGCAAGCCGGCGGCATTCCGCATCGAACCGGAAGCCCCACCGAGACAAGCGGCCCCTGAGCCGCGCAACATCCAGGCCGACACCCAGCGCAAACCCCGCGCGATGAAAACCCATGTCGCGATGGTCATTCCGGCGAAAGTCGATGTCTTCGACGAGCCCGACATCATTGCCGCGGAGCCGCCACCAGCCGTCGCCCCCAGGAAACGCTCGCTGCTCGGCAGCATCTTCTTCGGCGCCTTCGGCGTGCTGGTTTCGCTGGCGGTCGGCCTGTGGACCGACCAGCTCATACGCGACCTCTTTGCGCGCGCTGAGTGGCTGGGCTGGCTGGCCGCCGGCATGGCCGCCATCGCCGTGCTGGCGCTTGTGGTGATCCTGATTCGCGAATTCCTGGCGATCGCCCGCCTCGCCGAGGTCGAAAAGCTGCAGAAGCGGGCGCTCGATGCGATCGCCCGCGACGATCCCAAGGCGGCACGATCGGTCGTCGACGAATTGTCGGCCTTTGTCTCGGCCAAACCCGAGACCGCGGCCGGCCGGCGCGCGCTGGCCGAATTGCGCGGCGAAATCATCGACGGCGGCAATCTCGTGCGCCTGGCGGAGGCTGAAATTCTCGGACCACTCGATGCCAGAGCGAAAGTGATGATTCTCGAAGCTGCCAAACGCGTCTCGCTGGTGACGGCGGTCAGTCCACGCGCACTGGTCGATGTTGCCTATGTCGTGTTCGAGGCCGGGCGGCTCATTCGGCGCCTGTCGGAACTCTATGGCGGACGGCCGGGAACGCTGGGTTTCTTCCGCCTGGCGCGCAGCGTTCTGGCGCATCTGGCGGTCACCGGTTCGATCGCGGTCGGCGACAGTGTCGTCCAGCAGATCGTTGGCCACGGCCTGGCCGCGCGTCTTTCGGCCAAGCTTGGCGAGGGCGTCGTCAACGGCATGATGACGGCGCGCATCGGCATCGCCGCGATGGAGACGGCTCGACCCCTGCCCTTCAGCGCCGCCAAACGTCCCGGATTGGGCGACTTCCTCTCGGCGCTGACATCGTTCGCAACCAGGAAAGACGGTGCAACGACCCCCTCCGGCAAGTGAGCCGGGCTGGAGTGTCCGGGCATTCGGAATCGTTACCGGACTGCTCTGCGGCGGCCCCGCGGTGACGAAGCATTAACCAATCTTGTTCATGGTCAGACCGGTTCCAAACAGCATCTTTGTTGCCGGGTGTCGTCGATGAAAAGCGTAATTCTATCCAGCGTCCTGTCCCTGGCAACGGTGATTACGACAGTCGTCGGCATTGCCGGAGTGGCCTCTGCGGCGGAGCCGGACAAGCAGTTCTTCCAGTCTGCCGAAGGCAAGTGGATCGGTCCCGGCGAAATCGTCGCCGGCAAGTACAAGGGCACCAAGTTCAACTGCAGCTTCACCGGCTCGACGCCCGACGGCAAGGTCGGCATGTCGCTCGACGGCGGCTGCCGGGTCGGTGTGTTCACCCAGCCAATGTCGGCCAAAATCGAGCGCAAGGGCCGCGAGGGCTACAAGGGCAGCTTCATGGGTGGCGCGACCGGTTCCGGCCTCGACATCATCGGCGGCAACGTCGTCGATCCCCGCAAGGTGGTCTTCACCATCAACCGCAACCAGCTGCGCGGCGTCATGCAGGCTCGCATCCCTGACGACAATTCGATGACGGTGACTATCGCCGTGCGCGTCAACGACCAATTGGTGCCGGTGATCGGCATGAGCCTGAAGCGGGTCGACGCGGTCGAAGTCGGCTCCATCGCGCCGAACTGAAAAAACCAAGGAAAAAGGCGGCGACCCAACGGTCACCGCCCTCTCACTTGAGCCCATCGAATCAGGCGCTTAGGCCTTGATCTCAAATCAGGGTGTCAGCCCTTGATCGCGGCCGTCACTTCGTCATAGGCCTTGCAGGCGTCGGCCAATGTCGTGGCGCCCTGATACTTGGTTGTCACCGCCTGGACCTTGGCGGTCAGATCAGCCGCCTTGGCCGGGTCCTTGGTGATCGCCTCCTGAAGTGCTGCAGCCATGTCCTGCGCCTTCTTGGTCGCGATCTCCGCCGTGCACTCAGGCGCCTTCGAGCAAGCCGAACCGGCAAGCACCGCCAGGCCGACGGCAACAAACAAAAACTTCTTCATGTCAGTCATCTCCTCAAAAAGGGCGCGACTTGATCGTCGATCACCCTCCAATGGCCGAAGCCGAGCGTCCTTAGCCTTCGATTGCGGCAAGATGCAACGTGTTCCCGGCCTCAACTTGTGTATCGCGCCTGCAACATCGCTGGCGGCAGGATTTGAGGCTACTGTATCGGCGGCTGCAAAGTTCAGCTGCGAGGCTGCAGCAGCGCCAAGACAGCGGTCGATGCGGCAAGGATAGCAGTCAGAGTCAAAGGCCCAGTCGCGCCATAGGTGTCCACGACATAGCCGCCGACAACCGCGCCGATGGTGATGGCAATTTGGAAAGAGGTGACCATCAGGCTGCCCGCTGCCTCCAGCGCATCAGGCGCCGCGCGCGACATATTGGTCGGCAGCACCACCGGCGCCATGCCAAAGGCGAAACCCCACAGCGTAACGAAGCCGAAGGCAACGCCGATATGCGAGCCCCAAAGCACCAAAGTAAGTGCCGCAACCGCCATCAACGCCGCGGTGACTGCGAGGGCCATGTGGATGTTGGTGTCGGCCATGCGGCCGCCGGCAATATTACCGATCACGGCAGCGATGCCAAACCCGAGCAGAGCCAAGGCAATCGGTCCGGTTGTAAGGAGTGTCACCTGTTCGAGGAAGGGACGCACATAGACCGAGCCGGCAAAATGCCCCGTCATCAGCAAAAGGATAGCCAGCATGCCGAGTTGGATGCCGCGCCGCCGGGTCAGCCGAAATACATCTGCAAGGCTGTTGCTTGCCGTTGCGGGCAAGGTCGGCAGGCTGAGAAACTGCAGCAGCATGGCAAGCGCGGCCAGCCCCGCCGTCATGGCCATGGCACTGCGCCACCCTATCCAGTCACTGATCAACGCGCCCATCGACGGTGCGGCAATGGTTGCGAGCGAGACGCCCAGGGTGACGATCGCCATGCCCCGCCCCGTCGCGCTGGCGCCAACAAGCCTCGCCACGACGGCGACCGAAAGTGCCCAGAAAGCACTGAGAGCGATGCCCAGCCCGGCCCGGCCCAACAACAACAGCCAGAAATCGGTCGCCAGCGCCGCCAGGACATTGGAACCGACCGCAAGAGCACTGAGACCAACCAGCACCGCCTTGCGGTTCAAGCGGCCGATGAGAACATTGCTCAACATGGCCGTCACGGCGCCGACGGAAGCGGTGGCGGTGACGACCTGTCCGGCCGTCCCCTCGCTGATGCCGAGATCACGTGCCATTGGCGTCAGCAGACCTGCGGGCAGGAATTCGGCCGACACCAAGGCAAAGCTGGTGGCCGCCAATGAAATCACCGCGAACCAGGTGGCTGCGCTCCACGCGGCTGGTGCATCGGCATCAAGGCCAGTCGCGGCGTCTTCAAGCTGTAATGTTGTGTCAGTCACGGAAAGATCTCCAAAGTTTGGAGGTCTTAAATAGGCGAGTCCGCTCGGATGATATGTATCTTAGAATCCGAAATTCATATCCATTCGTCCGGGAATTGTGCGACGCACAACGCCCGGCGAGACATTGGTGATGCGCTTGAACGCGCGCGCGAAGGATGCCTCCGAATCATAGCCCAAACGGGTAGCGACTTCGGCAACCGACAAGCCGTTTTGGCCCAGCAATTCGCGGGCAAGCTGCATGCGCAGGCGGGCGAGATAGTGTGCGGCACCCTCCCCCAATACCGCACTGAAACGCTCGGCGAAAATCGAGCGCGATTGGCCTGCCACGCCGGCCAGGCTTCCCAGCGTCCAGTTGTGGCCGGGGTCGCGGTGCATGGCCGCCAAAGCGCGGCCTATATGGGGGTCGCGGATGGCTGCGAGCCAACCGGTGGTCGAGGCTCCGTTGCAATTGACCCAGCAGCGTATGAGCCGGGCCGTCAGCAAGTCGGCCATACGCGACAGAATCGTGGCGCTGCCCATCTGCGGCTGCGAGGCCTCCACCGTCATGGCCGCCAGCAAAGGACCGACGACCGGGTCATTGCCGGCCACGTCGCAACCCTTGATGACAGGCGGCATCAACGTGATCAATGGGTTGAGCGCATAGGAGTCCAAGGCCATGGAGCCGCAGAAAAGGGTGCTCGTCGCGCCCGTTCCTTGCCGTACCACTTCGCAGACGTTGCCCCCCAACTTGATCACCTGGCAACCTTCGAGCGAGCCCCCTGCAACGTCCGGCGCGCTCGCCAGCCGATGGGCGATGCCTTGCGGCAGCAGCACCAGATCGCCATCGCGCAGCTCCTGCCAGCCTTGCGATTCAGTATGAATCCAGCATGGGCCCTGGCCGACAAAGTGAAACCGAAGCAGCTGTTGTTGCGGAAAGTCTATGCTCCATGGGTGCCGGAGTTCGCAGCGGCCATAGTTGACACCACTCAAGCGAAAGTCTTGCAGAACTTCGCTGAGCGCATCCATCGGGATATGTGGCGGCGAGGACGGCCGGGACGAATGGTCAAACATATACGCAATATAGATGCCGAACGTCCGGCAGGCAAGCGGGGACCGTTGTTCCACCAAGTCAATCACTGCAACGGCACCCTACCCTTTCCGGCAGATTTCTCGCCTTGCCTCCCGCTCCAACTGCATGCAAGGAGTGCTGCAAGACACAGGGACAAGAGGCATGGCGGCGGAAGCATCGGGCAGTGATCTGGTTCAGGTGGTGGCGCTGCTTGCTGCCGGTGTCGTCGCCGTTCCCATCTTCAAGCGCATGGGCCTCGGCTCGATCCTCGGCTATCTGGCTGCCGGCGTGGTGATCGGCCCGTTCGGCCTCGGCGTCTTTTCCGAATCGGAAGCCATTCTTCATGTCGCCGAACTCGGCGTGGTGATGTTCCTGTTCATCATCGGGCTGGAAATGCAGCCATCGCGGCTCTGGGGCCTGCGCCGCGAGATCTTTGGCCTCGGTGCGTTGCAGGTCGGCGTCTGCGCGCTCCTGCTGACCGGGGTCGGCATGGCTGGAGGGTTTCCAATCGCGCAATCCTTCGTCGCCGGCGCCGGCTTCGTGCTGACCTCGACAGCGATCGTCATGCAGCTTCTCGAGGAACGCGGCGAAATCGCCGCGCCGAAAGGTCAGCGCATCGTATCGGTCCTGCTGCTCGAGGATCTTGCCATCGTGCCGCTGCTGGCCCTGATCGCGTTTCTGGCGCCCGGCGGTGCCGACACCAGCCTATCGGAGCGGCTGACCGAGGTCGGCATCGGCCTCGCCGCGATCGTCGGCCTGGTTGTGGCCGGCCGTTATCTGCTCAATCCGTTCTTCCGCATCCTGGCGGATGCCCGTGCCCGCGAGGTGATGACGGCGGCGGCACTTCTGGTCGTTCTCGGATCCGCGCTTGCCATGCAGCTCAGCGGCCTGTCGATGGCGATGGGCGCCTTCCTGGCCGGTGTGCTTTTGTCCGAATCGACCTTCCGCCATCAGCTTGAAGCCGATATCGAACCGTTCCGCGGCATCCTGCTCGGTCTGTTCTTTCTCGCGGTGGGCATGTCGCTCGACCTGCATGTGGTCGCGGCGAACTGGCGGCTGATTGCCATCTATGTCGTCGCCTACATGGTGATGAAGGCATTCGGCATCTACATCGTCGCCCGTATCCTGAAAACCAGCCACCGCGAGGCGCTTGAGCGCGCGGTCTTCATGGCGCAAGGCGGTGAGTTCGCCTTTGTCCTTTATTCGGCGGCCGCGGCGGTCGGTATCATCGACGGCAACGCCAATGCGACGCTGACGGCGATCGTCATCATCTCCATGGTGCTGACGCCGCTGGCCATCATCGCCTTGCGCTATCTGACGCCGCGCGACGAGCAGTCGCTCGACGGCGTCGACGTCGCCGATGGCCTGACCGGCAGCGTGCTGATCATCGGCTTCGGCCGCTTCGGCCAGATCGCCAGCCAGCCGCTGCTGCTGCGCGGCATCGACGTCTCGATCATCGACAATGACGTCGAAATGATCCAGGCGGCGGCCGATTTCGGCTTCAAGGTCTACTATGGCGACGGCACGCGGCTGGACATCCTGCATGCCGCCGGTGCCGGCCGGGCGCGCGCCGTGCTGATCTGCGTCGACAAGGCCGATGTGGCTGTTCGCATCGCCCAGCTGATCAAGGCCGAATTCCCACTGCTCACCGTGCTGGCCCGCGCATTCGACCGTGGAACGGCGCTGCAGCTCATACGTGCCGGCGTCGACTACCAACTGCGCGAAACCTTCGAATCCGCACTTGTTTTCGGCGGCTCGGCCCTGGAATCTCTGGGCGTCGATCCCGAAGACGTGGCTGAAACGATCGAAGATGTCAGGCGCCGCGACACCGACCGCTTCGAAACCCAGCTCGCCGAAGGCATTCGCGCCGGACAGCGCTTCCTGAGAGGCAATATCGGCACGCCGATTCCGACACCGCTCTCGACGCCGCGCCGGCCTGGTCAGGCACTCAACGAAGAGACCGCGGGTGTGCTGCACAAGTCCGAACCCGCCGATTGAGCAAGGAATTAGGTATGGAATTGGACAGCAGAGCCCTGTCGGTCACCAAATTCTGGCGCGATGCCGGCGAGGATGCCTGGTTCGAGAAGAACGAAGCATTCGATGCCGAGTTCCGCGACCGCTTTCTCGACCTGCACTACGCCGCCGCGCGGCGTGAATGCGACGACTGGCTGGAACATGCCGAAGGCGCGCTGGCGCTGATGATCCTGCTCGACCAGTTTCCGCGGAACTGCTTTCGCGGCACCGGCCATATGTACGCGACCGATCCGCTCGCCAGATATTTCGCAGAGAAGGCGATCGCGGCTGGTCATGACCTGGCACTCGAGGAAGAACTCCGCGTTTTCCTCTACCTGCCTTATGAGCATTCGGAGCTACTGGCCGACCAGGATATTTCGGTCGAGCTGACGCAGGCCAGAGCCGAGCCCTATCTGAAGTATGCTGTCGAACATCGTGATATCATTGAGCAATTCGGCCGTTTTCCGCATCGAAACAAGATGCTTGGCCGCGAAACCACCTCGCAGGAGCAGACGTTCCTGGATGGTGGCGGCTTCTCGGGTTAGAGGCCTCGCTGCGCCGTTTGCAGGCCGGTATCACCTGAATATCAACGCACCTAGGCCAGCCACCAATCCCGGCCGGACGACAATCGCTCGATGCCTGAGGTATCGACGGCGACCAGGCGATCGGTGATGCTGCGACCGCTGACAACCAGGCCGGGCGCGATCTCGGCCAGCGGCGCCAGCACGAAGGCGCGCTCCAGCATGCGCGGATGCGGCACCTCCAGCCCGGTCTCGTGGATGACGCGGTCGCCGAACACCAGAATGTCGATGTCGATCAGCCGCGGCCCCCACCGCTCCTCGCGCACCCGCTTCAGCTTGCGCTCCGCATCGAGGCAGAGGTCGAGCAGGGCACGCGGTGCAAGCACGGTGGAAATTTCGGCGGCCGCATTGAGAAAATCCGGCTGATCGAGCTTGCCCCAGGGCGGTGTGCGATAAAGCGAGGAGACGCCGGTGACACGCGTATCCGCGTCGGCATCCAGCATGCGCAGCGCCGCGCTCATGGATTTCGCCGGATCGCCAAGATTGCCGCCAAGGCTGAGGTAAACGGTACTATTCGGGCCAGACAACGGTCACCTCGACATAATCGAGCACGCCGGGCACTGGTGCGTTCGGCTTGCGCACCGTGATCTCGGCTTTCTTTATCTGCGGAAAACGCGCCGTCAGCGCACGGGCCACTTCGAGCGCCAGCGACTCGATCAGAAATCGGCGCTGCCCGGTGATGATCTTTTCAATGACGCTGAATGCAACGCCGTAGTGGACTGTATCCTCGATCGAATCTTCGGCAAGCGCCCGGCCTGGGTCAACGGTCAGAACGGCATCGACATAGAAGCGCTGGCCGAGCCGTTCCTCCTCGTCCAGCACGCCGTGCCGGGCAAAGAAAGCGCAGTTCTTCATGCGGATGACATACATCGATCAGTTTCTCGCCCGGTCGGTTTGACGCGCCAGCATAGCATCGGCGAGCGCCAATGCGTCCACGTTGAATGCGACATCGTGGACGCGAAACAGATCGGCGCCCTGGAGCCTCAAAATGACGCTGGTCGCCGCTGTTCCGACCCCTCTGTCGGCGGCATCACGGCCGGTGACCGTGCCGATGAAGCGTTTTCGCGACGTGCCGGCCATCAGCGGCAGGCCGAGTGCATGCAATTCCGAAAAGCGTGCCATCAGGTCGAGATTTTCCTCCGCCGTCTCCTTGGCGAATCCGAAACCGGGATCGAGCACGATGTGATCATCGGCGATGCCGTTCTGGCGGGCGATTTCCAGCGACCTTCGCAGGAATGCCAACTGATCGGCAATCGCGTCCGGCAGCTTCTGGCGATCCCGCCCGGTATGCATGATGACAAGCCCGGCACCGGTATCGGCGGCGACACGAGCAATATCGGGCTCGCGCTGCAAACCCCAGACATCGTTGACGATATGCGCGCCGGCGGCGACCGCCAGCCGCGCCGTGTCGGCGCGATAGGTATCGACCGAAATCAGCACCTCGTTCACGCCCGCCAGCGCTTCGATCACCGGCAGGATGCGGGCCTGTTCCTGGCTGGCCGATACCGCGGCAGCACCTGGGCGCGTCGATTCTCCCCCGACATCGACAACCAGTGCCCCTTCCCCGATCATGCGGCGCGCCTGGGCCAACGCCTTTTCAGGGGCGTCGAACTGGCCGCCGTCGGAAAAGCTGTCGGGCGTGACATTGAGGATGCCGACGACCACGGCCTTGCCGCCGAGGTCGAGATGGCGTCCATGCGCCAACTGCCATCGCCTGGCCGTCATTGCTCATCGACCATGGAGTTCATCAATCATGTGTGATCCCTGGCGGATCAATTTCATTGCGCCGGCAACGGCCGTAAAGCAAGGTGGTCGAAGAGGCAACATGATGAAACGATCCATGCTTGGCATGAAAAAACAGTCCTTGGGCGTGAAACAATCCTTGGCTTGCGCGCTGCTGCTCGCCATAACGTCGCACCCGGCGGCGGCGGCCAATCTCGTCAAGACGTACAGCTATTTCGCCATTGGCGGCAGCACCCTCGACGACATCGAGGCACAACTCTCCAAACGCGGGCCGGAGGTGAAAAGCACCGGCACGCGGCACCCGGGCGCTACGCAAATGGCCTTCACCACCCGTATCAGCTATGCGCAGACACCGAGTTCCTGCCGGATTGCCGACGCGGTGGTGACCGTCAAGGTGAAGGTGATCCTTCCCGAGTGGCGCCGGCCGCGCAAGGCCGATGCCGATGTCAGGCTGTTCTGGGATACGCTGTCGGCCGACATCAAGCGCCATGAGGAGCGCCATGTCGAAATCGCCAAGAACCATGGCGGCGAACTCGAAGAGGCTTTGAAAGCCACCTACCCGCAAAAGAACTGCGACGCCGCCAAGGCCAAGGCGGCTGAGATCACCGCGGCTGTTCTGGCCAGGCACGACCGCGCCCAGCTTCAGTTCGACCGCGTCGAAAGCGTCAATTTCGAAAGCCGCATCTTGCGGCTGCTGCGCTACCGCATGGAGCGCATCGGCAACGGCCGACTGCCGCCGGCCTGAACGCACCCGAACTGAAAGCCAAATTCGCCGAAGCGTAGTGCCAGATTCGAAAAACTTTCGAGCCGCCGTCGAAACCGGCCTATATGGGACGACATATATCAGGCTCGCCAAACGAGCTTAAAACACCAATGCGATCCAAACGGTCATGAAGCCGGAGCGGCTGAACAGCGCCGGTCAAATCGCAAGCTTATGGATGAACGATCATGGACCAGGCTGTCGATGAGAAAACGATGGCGGAAACCGGCACGCCGATAACAGAGCGCGAAAAGAACGCCATCATCGGCGGCGTGCTGTTGTCGATGCTGTTGGCGGCACTCGATCAGACCATTGTCGCGCCGGCCATGCCGACCATCGGGCATGCGCTCGGAAACGCACACTATCTGCCATGGATCGTCACCGGTTATCTCCTGACCGCTACCGCGGTGGCTCCGCTCTATGGCAAGATTTCCGACGTCTACGGCCGCCGGCCGACCGTCTACGCCGCGATCCTGATCTTTTTGGCGGGATCGGTGGTCAGTGCGATGGCTCCCAACATGTTTGTGCTGGTTGTCGGGCGGGCGATCCAGGGCGCCGGTGGCGGCGGCTTGTTCGCTTTGACGCAGACCGTCGTCGGCGATCTCGTGCCGCCGCGCGAGCGGGCACGCTATGCCGCCTGGTTCTCCGGCACATGGGCTGTCGCCAGCGTTGCCGGTCCGTTGCTCGGCGGCACTTTCGCAGAGCACCTGCACTGGTCACTGATCTTCTGGATCAACATTCCGCTTGGTTTTCTTGCGATGGCGATCATCAACAAGCCGCTCAAGAAACTGCCCATTGCCGCAAAGCGCCATCGCATCGACGGCCTGGGCGCGCTGCTTCTGATAATTGCCACGGCGCTGCTGCTGCTCGCCTTGAACTGGGGCGGCAGCGCCTATCCCTGGACTTCGCTTGAAGTCATCGGCGTTCTCTGCGGTTCGGCGATTTTCTGGAGCGCTTTTGCCTTGCGGCTCATGCGCGCCGCCGAGCCGCTCATCTCACTCGAAGTGCTTGGCAATCCAATCGTTCTGGCGGGCACGCTTTCGATGTTCCTGCTTCAGGCCGCAAGCGTCGGCATGGCTGTGTACCTGCCCGTCTATCTTCAGGCGGTGCTCGGCTTGTCGGCAGCGGAGTCGGGCATCGCGATGCTTGGGCTTCTGCTGGGGACCGTCGGCGGCGCGGCATTCAGCGGGCGTATGATCCCGCATTTCACCCACTACAAGCGCATTGCGATGGTGGGCGTCGTCTTCAGCATGCTGTGCCTCTGCCTGCTGGCCGTCGTCGCAGGATATGCAACGCTGCTGGAGGTCGAGGTCTTGACGATTTGCATCGGGTTTGGAACCGGAACGACGTTTCCGGTCACCACCGTGTCGGTCCAGAACGCCGTCGATCGCGTGCATCTCGGCGTCGCGACGGGCGTGCTGACATTCCTGCGTTCGCTTGGCAGTGCGCTTGGGGTCGCCATGCTCGGCGCGGTCGCTCTGGGCTACGGCTTGCCGCTTGCCGGTGAAGGCGTGCGGATCGCTGGCCATAGCGCGACGGTCGAGCCGTTCGTGATGATCTTTGCCGTCGCCGCCGCTACATTGCTGCTGGGGCTGATCACGCTGACGCTGATGCCCGAAAAGGAGCTTCGCGGCTACGCCGACAATGCGGCGCCGATGCTGGCCGAGTAAAGTTCAGCCGGAGACGCCGAGCTTCTTCTGCAGGCTGGTCGATGAGGTCGTGTACTGGAAAACGATGCGCTCGCCGGGGCTGATGATGCGCTTGGCGGCCTGCGCCATCAGCGCCACTTCGTGGAAACCCGACAGGATCAGCTTCAGCTTGCCCGGATACCAGTTGATGTCACCGACCGCGAAGATGCCGGGCACCGATGTCTGGAATTTTTCGGTATCGACCGGAATGAGGTTCTCGTGAAGGTTGAGACCCCACTCCGCGATCGGTCCGAGCTTCATGGTCAGGCCGAAGAACGGCAGCATGCGCGTGCAAGGCACCTCGACGTCGCCATCCGGTCCCTTGATGGTGGCCGATGACAACTGGCCGTCGGCACCGGTCAATCCGGTCACCTGGCCGACCTGGAATTCGAGCTGCTTCATCTCCTGCATGGCATACATCTTGTTGACGCTGTCGGGAGCGGCGCGGAACTCAGGCCGCCGGTGCACCAGCGTCACGCTCTTTGCCACCGGCTGCAGGTTCAGCGTCCAGTCGAGCGCCGAGTCGCCGCCGCCGACAATGACGAGGTCGTGGCCGCGAAAATCCTCCATCCGGCGCACCGAATAGAAGACGCTCTTGCCTTCATAGGGCTCGATGC
>NZ_RZRO01000058.1:0-44388 GCF_003997975.1 Mesorhizobium sp. M7A.F.Ca.US.005.03.1.1 | reverse complement strand
AGGTTCATCGCGCCCTTGATGATGCCGTTGGTCTCGAGGAATTCCTCGTCGCACTGGGCGATGATGTCGACAATGGCATTGCCGATGCAAAGCACGTCATAATCCGGCATCAAAATCTCCGCCAAAACCCGAGCCGGCTTCTTGCCACGCCGGCCGGGCGTGGTCTCGCGAGTTGAAATGGGTTGCCGCATGCGCTTGATCCAGCCGCCCTCACGCAGCTGCCGGTCCGGCTTCACGCAGCAAATCGTCAGCTTTGTCCGTCTTCTCCCAAGTGAACTCAGGCTCTTCACGCCCGAAGTGTCCGTATGTCGCCGTCTTGCGGTATATCGGCCGTAAGAGATCAAGCATCTTGATGATGCCTTTCGGTCGGAGATTGAAAACCTCGAGAACAAGGCGCTCGATCCTTTTTTCCTCGATCCTTGCGGTTCCGAAGGTATTGACCATGACAGAAACCGGACTGGCCACGCCGATCGCGTAGGCAAGCTGAACCTCGCAGACCTCCGCAAGGCCGCTGGCAACGATGTTCTTCGCGACATACCGGGCGGCATAGGCCGCCGAGCGGTCAACCTTGGATGGGTCCTTGCCCGAAAAGGCACCGCCGCCGTGACGCCCGGTCCCACCGTAGGAATCGACGATGATCTTCCGTCCTGTGAGGCCGCAGTCGCCGGCAGGCCCACCGACCACGAACCGCCCTGTTGGGTTGACCAGAAATCTGATCCCCGAAGTATCCAGGTGGGCCGGCAGGACCGGTTTTATGATCTCCTCAATGACGCCTTCGCGGACCGTGGCTTGTGAGACCGCTTCGTCATGCTGCGTTGACAGGACTATGGTATCCAGCGCCACCGGGCGGAGCCCTTCGTAGCGTACCGACACTTGAGATTTCACGTCCGGACGCAGCCAGCCAAGCTGTCCCGCTTTCCGGACCTCGGCCTGTCTTTTCGTCAAATGGTGAGCGAGTTGGATCGGCAGGGGCATCAATGTATCCGTCTCGTTGCATGCGAATCCAAACATGATGCCCTGATCCCCTGCCCCTTGCCCGAGATCCTGCCCTCGTCCTTCATCAACGCCCTGGCTTATGTCGGGCGACTGCTCGGTGAGGGCCAGAACGACGGCGCAACGTCGACCATCAAAGCCAATCGCATCATCGTCGTAGCCAATATCGAGTATCGTATCGCGGGCGACTTGGCTGTAATCGATGTGGGCATGGCTGGTGATCTCGCCAGCCACAACGACCATCCCCGTCTTCACCAACACTTCACAGGCGACGCGCGCCTTCGGATCGGTGCGCAGGACCGCATCGAGAATGGCATCGGAGATGTTGTCTGCCATCTTATCGGGGTGTCCCGCGCCGACGGATTCGGAAGAGAACACGAACTGCCTGGTCATAAAAATGCCCTCGCTTCAAGTGCTGGAGTTAGTGAGGAGTTTCTGGATTGGGGTGGCTTATCGGTCGGGGATGCCGGGAACATCGAACGCAGTGCAGAAGTCGGCAACGTCTCTTCGTACGCTCGCATGAACTTCCTGGTCATCGGGCTGGCGGCAGACCGAGTCGATGAAAGCGGCGATCTGCACCATCTCCGTTTCGCGCATGCCCATGGACGTCACCGCTGGTGTCCCTAAGCGGATGCCGCTTGTCAGCGCCGGATGCCGCCGGTCGCCCGGGACCATATTGAAATTCGCAATGATGCCTGCACGCGATAAGCGCTCCGCATAGGCTTTGCCTGACAGCGACCGGTCCCGAAGATCAAGGATCAGCATGTGATTGTCAGTGCCCCCGGTGACGAGTTCATAACCTCGCTCCAGAAGTGCCTGGGCCAGAGCCTTGGCGTTGTGGACGATCTGCTGACCGTAGACACGAAAGGACGAGTTCGCTGCTTCCTGCAAAGCGACGGCAAGCGCGGCGATAGTATTCATATGCGGTCCGCCTTGCAGAAGAGGGAACACGGCGCGGTCTATACGTTTGGCCAGATTGTGTTTGCTCTTCGGATGATGGAGGGGCTGATAACGGTCTTCATTCCTTGATAAAATGAAGCCACCCCGGGGACCGCGGATCGACTTGTGAGAGGTGCTGGTGACCACATCGCAATGGGACACGGGGTTCGGATGCACTCCTGCGACAACCAGGCCGCAGATGTGGGCGATGTCAGCCACCAGATACGAGTTCACCTCCGAAGCAATTTCGGCCATTGCCGCGTAGTCAAAAATACGCGGATAAGCAGTTCCGCCGACCCAAATTAGCTTCGGGCGTTCCCGCTTGGCGGTCTCGCGCAAGTGGTCATAGTCAATTTGCTGTGTCTTTTCGTGCAGCCTGTACGGGACGCGCTGATAATCGCTGCCGGAAAAATTGACGGACCAACCGTGAGTCAGATGGCCGCCTTCGGGTAAAGGCAAGCCCATGACTTTGTCACGGGGGCTCAAAAGCGCGCGATAGACAGCCTGGTTGGCTGGCGAGCCTGAATAAGGCTGGACGTTGGCATGTTCACTGCCAAATAGCGCTTTCAGGCGCTCGATCGCGAGGGTCTCAAGCTCATCGACGATCTCGTTTCCGGCGTAGTAGCGCGCACCGGGGTATCCCTCGGCATACTTGTTGGTGAAAATCGACCCGGTCGCTTCCAACACCGCCGAGGAGGCAAAGTTCTCGGAGGCGATCAGTTTGAGAGTTGTCCGCTCCTGACGCTCCTGTCTTAGAAGCAGTTCGTGAACGCGGGAGTCGACGGCGGCTAAGTGAGGCCGCCCGTAAGTGTCGGGCTGCGCGATGGCGCCGCCGGCGGAGTTATCCATGGTAGTCGCGCTCCATTTGGACTGATCTATTTCACGATCAAGCAGGCGGTCCCTTCAACCGCGCGTCTTGTATTGCTTCCAGGCGTTGTAGGTCTCTTTTATGATGGCCATCATCGTGGGGCAGGAGATCGACCACCAATTGAGCCAGCTCGCCATCCTTGCCTCCTGCTTGCATATGGTACGAAGACTGCGGACGTTGTTCGTTGCAGCAAAGAAAGTTGGCTCTGACCAGCCGCCGAACGTGGCGTCGAACCTGCTCGCGAGGCAGACCGGTAATATCGGCCAGCTCGCCGACGGTTAGATCCGCATGCGCGCAAAGGCCCAGGATTCGAAGGCGATCAAGATGCGCTGCCGTCCTTAGGCGATTTACCAGTGTCAACATTGGTTAGCATCAACCCGGACGGGATGCAGCAAGCCGCTAGCCCTTCTATCCCCATCAATCCGCATGAGACCTCTCTCGTCATTTGCTGTAAATCCGCTGGTATGGATGCTAATGGAAGATAGATCACAGTCCTTTCTACGACTAAGACGCCAGATATTGGGGCTAATGTACCACCTGACAGGAGACTACACTCACGAACATTATGTGAATTTTTTTTAACGTTGCTGAGAATCAAGGGGGAGGTTTGGCGAATGTCTCGCCGTCGACTGTCGAATCCTGCCCGACGGGATTATAGGGTGCGTAGCCTGCTTGTCCTTTCCACATGACCAGCGACGATGGGGCGAAGGCGGCAGACATAGCTCTGGAGCATGCTGCGGTATCTTTGGCCTGAAGCCGAGGAAGGCGGACCGTGGCTTCCGCGCCGCTGCCGGGAGCCCGCGAACAGGCCAAGTGGATCAGCCGGGTGTTGCCGTCATAGAGCGTGAGACCCAAAGCTGGCCAGCCGCGCCCTGAGGCTGACGCACCGCTCAGCGTCCACCTTGCTCTCGAAGCCCATCGGCATAGCGCCGATAACGACTTGACCGCGTGCGTGTCGACGAGCGATCGGTGAGCGCAAGGATCGAGGGTGCAGTGCAGGATAATGCTGTTTTAAATCAGCGCTGTTTTCAGCCGACTGCCTTGAGCGTGGCACGAGGATATAGGCCCAAGGCAGGAGATCATCGTCTGCTGTTCGGGAGGCCGCCCTGGGCGCGCGACAGCCGTTCCTTCGGCTGCGCCGCTCCGCCACCATCCGCGCCGTGCCTTCCGGAGACCATTCCCGCTACCGGCCGGCGCCCGTGAAAACCTCGACCCGGCGCACCGGCTCGAGATGGCTGGGCTCAGCGTAACTCTGAAGTCGTCATATACCGAAGTCTTCACAGACTTCGGACATCCCCCTCACAGTCCGATCCAGATGGCGTCAGGAACACCGCTTGCGTTGATGCGGATGAACCCCTGCTTGTGCCACAATGACCCTTATGTCAGCGCGCGAGCCAAAGCTTCCGCGCAAGGCGACGGCTAGGATAAGGCAATGCCGACGAAGGGCACATTGCTTGCCACACTCTGGAATGATGGCATGCTCGGAAGGCCTAGGCTTTGCTCAGGGCCGCCTGCAAGGCGCGCTTTGAGGTTATTCACATAGCCTTCTGCGTAGTCCTGCGCCGTCGAGACCGAAAGATCAATGCCTGCCGCCAAGGCCTCTTCCATCAGGTGCTTTACGAGCCCATTTCGAATGGCCAGCTTGACCTCGGGGCCTGCGATAAGGCCGATCGCCTGCGCGGCCATATTGAGGCCAGCTTCCTCCAGCGCTCGCTTCATATCGCCTCCGTTAATGGCCGTACGCAGGAGATTGGCTGCTTGCGACTCAGCCTCGAGAACCATCGAGGCAAGATCGGCTACTTGTCCGAGGCCCGGAATGAAGCTGAGCAGTCCCACCGCCGTTGCCGCCAAGTCGAGCACTTTCGTCTCGATTTTGAGCACGGAGTCGACGACGTGCATGACGGCCCCGCCGTTCTTTTTGGCTGACTTAATGTCAGGCTGGTCCATCAGGCCCATCTTCATGTCCGCGACGGCATTCTGCTCTTCTGCGGTTTGGGCGCCGTGGGTGATTGGCTGCTGAACGTTGCGGTTCGCAGACGACATGTTTGTGCAAAAATGGGCAAAGTCTTTTTTGCTGATATTGCCGGAATCAACCGTATGCCCGCCGCCAAAGTCGAAGAATTTATGATGGGTCTTATAGCCCGTGATCGAATTGTTCAGGAGGCCAAACAAAAGAGGATCTGAAAGGAGCTGAGAGGCTGCTTCCCGCACTTTCGGATCAAGGCTCTTGTCGTCTTTCATTTTCGCCAGTTTGTCGCGAGTCAGAACACCGCTTCCAAAGAACGTGTCCTGATGGTCCTTGATCATCTCGACCGTATTCAGCTCAGTTTGCGTGAGGCTCATCGACGATGAGGCGACTTGCAGGAAATCCTCTTTGTGCATCTTCCCTTTCGAGCCACCGCACAACTGGTTCCAAGCATCGGGGTGATCGAGGAAATATTGCGCCGCCGCAATGACCTGGGGCGGAAATTTGCCGTTTTTCGATTCGCCGCCGACCATTTTCTTGAACTCATCCAGACTCAGGTCCTTGGACAGATTTTCGGAGTACCGGTAAAACTCCCGCAAGGCATCGCTCAAGGTCATGACCGAAGGCTGCAAACCTCCGCTGCCGTCGGATGGTATGTAGTTCTGCTCGTAGCTTCGCGCTTGGGCTTCCTGAAATGCAGCAACTTGTGGGTGGTGGTTTGAAAATCCGGCCAAGTCCTTGGCGTTGATCTTGCCTCCACAGCGGCCGTCGCCCTGCGAGCCAATCGCATAAAAAAGTCCCGAATCCTGCTGCAGTCCCTGGATCGCCGCTTTCAGATCCGGTGGCGTAGAGGGATCATTGGCTTTGTCGGTCAACGACTTCCAAGTAAGCGGGCATTGGTCCTTGTGACGGTTGAGTACCGCAACAATCTGCAACTCAGCCGTGGTCAGCGACCCACCGTTCCACGTGATTCCGGGGCTCGGCCTGGGAGCCGGCTCGATCTTCGGAGTGACGCCGAGCAGATGTTGGGCTTCAGTCGCCTTGGAGCGTTGCGATTGGTCCTCCTTGAGAGCCGCCCTCATATTTGGCGGCAGCAGATCCAGTGGGTGTTGCTCCAAGCCATTCAATGTCAAGACATCCGGTGCCAGATGGCCCAAAGGGTCCTGCCGCAATTTATCCATTGTCGAATCAAGATTCGACGCTGGCAGATCCCCTTGCGCGAAAGAGCCGGGCTTGTCTGCCAGCACACAAGTGGACAGCATCGCTTCGAAGCACGATGCACTTTGCTGATGCTGGGTCGCAAAATGGGAAACTTTCAGGCCCGGCCAACCCCTTGCGGACTGTAGCGAATTTGAGCGGTAGAAAGTTGAAAGATTACTGGCCGACATTATGCATCCTCAGACGTGACGTTGAAATCCCCACAAGAGACCCCGACAGAAGATCCCTTGCGTTTCACAAAATTCGACAATTCCAAGCGTCGGCAGGTCACGAATGCGCCTGCCCTGCCTTCAATTGCTGTGTTCCGGGCCGGCTCCAAGGTTCGGTCCAACACAATGGCCGGAGTCACCGCGAGAGCTGCCGGGACTCATCATGAGCGGATTAGCTTTCGAGAAACTGACGAGTTTGCGAAGAGTTCACAAAGGGGTAGCCGCAGTCATGTTCTTCAGAGCTGCGGGAAATCCTCAATGTTCATTTCTTGCCCAGCTCAGGCTTCCCGCCAACGCTATCCTGTTGTGGGATGTCAGAAGAATAAGAAGCATCCGGTCGTCCGTCGCGAACGACCGTAGTGGAGGAGCCGCGAAACAAGATCAGCACTGATTCCTTTGGCGTTGCCGCTATGTGAGTCTGCGCCTGCGCCTGCGCCACCAAGCCGTTAAAGGTCTGCTCCACGAGTGCGACGAAGCGCGGTGGACCGGAAACGAAGACGAGGCCATTGCCTGGCACGGGTTTGACCACATAGCGCTCGTCGGAGATATCAAGCTTGTCGAGAGCCCCCTTGAACGCATCGAAGCGAATCGACGTCATCAAAAGCATTCGAGTTTGCGATTCTTGTGCAGCAGACACATAGAGCACAAGGCCGTCATAGTACCATTGTAGACCGTAAAGGTTCGTCAAGCGGTCGAGGAACGCGCGCGGTGGCAAATCAGGCATACGTCCGCGAATTCGCCCCTTCACCGCAGGACTGATGTTGACCCTGATATTCAGGTTGTTGCCGAATTCCTGCAACGCTGCAGCGAGCTCCTGATCCAGAACCGTGTATCTATAGGGTGTCGCCGGAAGGGACAGCGGGACTGCATGCGCCGGGTGAATCCCGGTGGACAGAAAAAACCCGGCACAAAGAAGTCTCAAAACATGCAGGGTGACGGGTTGGATAAGCGTTCTCGGCATGTCGCACTGATAAACCAAACGCTGAAATCATCACAAGTGACTAAATTGCCGAAGAGATTTTAGATTGTCGAAATGACGCCGCCGTTAGTCAGCTTGTTGTCAGCTTGCCCCCCTAGGAGTGTTGCGCCGACACCGGGTGATGAATGGGCGGGGCTCGCCCGGTCAGAGAGAGCAACCGAGTCCTTACATGATGATGCCTGTCACGTCGATCTCTGCCACTCTAACGGCTGGCCTCCCCAGGGTCGGATCACCGTCGATTGTCGAGCAGGCCCAGTTTGAGCGCGCCTTAGGGCATGCAGCCGACTCGCTGAAAAACGATGCCGCCGCGGGGCCAGCGAGTGCGGCGCCAGTTGCTGCGGCGATGGATGTTCAGCGCGCGGCTGCGCCGACGAGCGGCATGGGCGATCGCGTGTTGCAGACGATTTCCTCCCTATATCCACACAACACTGTTTCCTTCCCCGCGCTCGACCATGACATAGCCCTTTCGAAGGGCGCTCTACCGGGACCGGCGCAGAAGCTTCCCGTTCCAGGTGAGGCGGGAACCGGAATCTCGGGCATTCCCCAACAAGGGCAAGACTTCGAAACGATGATGGCTGGTCTTCGGGATGTTTACAACGGCGTCACCCAGGTGGCGCTTATCTCCAAAGGCGTCAGCGGCGTCACATCATCCGTGAATAAACTTTTGAAGGAAGGCTGAACCGCGCGCATGATTGGCTTGGCCGAGGGCGAAATCATGCGTGGCCTGTCAGGGTGGCGGTCGGTTAGACTTGTCATGCTGCCAGTTCTCGTCGCCCTCACTGCTTGCAAAGCCGACCTCTACACGCAATTGCAAGAGCGTGAGGCAAATGAAATGCTCGCACTTCTTGAAGACAACGGGGTCGCCGCGATCCGGGTGGTCGCCAAGGATGGAACCAGCACGATCCAGGTTGACGAAAAGCTGCTCGCCTTCTCAATCAACCTTCTGAACGCCAAGGGGCTGCCGCGCCAATCCTTCAAGAACCTCGGTGAGATATTCCAAGGATCAGGCCTGATTGCCTCGCCGACCGAAGAGCGTGCCCGTTACGTGTATGCCCTGAGCGAAGAGTTGTCGCGGACGATCAGCGATATCGATGGCGTTTTTTCTGTACGTGTTCACGTCGTGCTGCCGCATAACGACCTTGTGCGAGCCGGTGCCACGCCATCCTCGGCCTCGGTGTTTATCAGGCACGACGCAAAAACAAATGTCGCGGCTCTGCTGCCAAAGATAAAGATGCTTGTAGCCGACAGCATCGAAGGCCTGTCCTACGATAAGGTGGAAGTGGTTTTGGTGCCGGTAGAACGTTCCGCACACGAGCAACGGCCCGATCCGACTGCTGTTTTGCCACAAGCATCACTACCTCTTCCTGCGCCACTTCTGGCGACCGTAACAGGTTTTGCCGCAGCCGTATTCGCCGTGGCCTGTTATCTCTTGATCGGCGTTGTTACGCGTCGGCGCAAGCAATCAACCGGCGTTTCCAAGGTCGAGGGGCGCCGGGATGCTTCTGCTGTCGAGGCCATTCGCAAAAGAATGCCTGCAATTGGACGTGGGTGACATCTCATTGCCAATGCCTATACAGACCGCCCGACCTGATGGTCCGCACTTTCCGGGCGCGAGCGAGCTTGCGGCTTCGGCCCATCCAACCCGTCTTGCGGCGCGTCTTGATCCAGCGTTATCGGCCGAAACGTTAGTGAAGTTGCAGAAGTGTTCCAGACTGCATCCAAGGCTGGCAGAATTGCTGGGCAACGATGACGTGGATCTGAACCACATCGGCTGCAGGCCGGACCTTCTACGCGGGCATGATCCATATCGAGCGACCCTTCTTGCTGGTAGTATCTGGCATGCCCGTTCGCTGGTCGCGTTTGTCTCTCAGCCTGAGCTTGCCATCCTTGTTAAACGCATCGGCGTGGATGCACACGCATTCGGAATCCGACACCTGCTGCATGCTGTTGACAAAAGACTGATCTCGGACCCAGAAAAACTCGCTCAGCAAATCGAATACGATGGACACGCATGTCTTGGAGCTTGGCTCCAGGACAGTTCAGCGACCGAGCGTAACCGCGTGCTTCTTCGATTGCCCGAGGGGACTGCCGCGGAGACTCCAGCACATGAGCATTGGACCGCCGCCGGCCAATTGCTTTCACTTGTAGTAGCTCATTTTGAGACAGAGACCCCGGTGAAATGACAGTCGAACTTTCCGAGGGGCCAATAGCGCCGCAGATGCGTCCAGTCGGACCACTGATACCCGCGAGCGAGCTCGAAACCTGGCACAGCGCCGCGCAAGCCCTTGCCGCGGCAGAACGGCATCGGCAGCGCGTTCGAAACTGGGCACGCGCGGTTTACCAGCGGGCGTGGGCGCGCGGCCACATGGAGGGCTCGAATGCAGGCACCGAGGAGATGGCAGGGTTGATTGCGGAGACAATCTCCGAAATCGCGCGACGAAAGGCGGCTCTGGAGCAGGAATTGCCGCAGCTCGTGATGGAAATATTGAGCGATCTTATCGGCGCTTTCGATCCGGGCGAGCTATTGGTGAGGGCTGTTCGTCACGCCATAGAGTGTCAATACAGCGGCGCCGACGTTTGCCTTCATGTTTCTCCCATGCAAGTCGACATGCTTGCACGAGAGTTTGCTCGATGCGACGGCCAGGATGGTCGACCAAGGGTGCGGATCGAGCCCGACCCGACATTGTCGCCGCAACGCTGCGTGCTGTGGAGCGAGTACGGCAATGTTGACCTTGGACTTGACGCCCAGATGCGCGCGCTGCGCCTTGGTTTCGGGACGCTCTGTGAGAAAGGCGAGCTATGAGAAAGCCCGTCCCAGAACATAACGCTGACGCCCACACTCGAGCTCTCGTTCCAGCAATCTCGTCTTTGAGGGCTGCGGCCAAGCGAATTGACACGCGTGCGGTGCGCGGTCGGATCACGCGGGCTATCGGCACACTGGTTCATGCCGTCTTGCCAGACACTCGTATTGGGGAACTTTGCCTCCTAGAGGACCCGCGAACCGGGCTGTCGCTCGAGGCCGAGGTGATCGGCCTGTCGGGTGATGGTGTATTGCTGACACCGATCGGGGACTTGGTGGGCCTATCCAGCCGCGCAGAGGTCGTGGCCACTGGCCGAATGCGTGAGGTGCCCGTCGGCGGCGATTTGCTCGGTCGCGTGATCGACAGTCGTTGCCGCCCATTGGACGGCAAAGGCGAAATCAAGACCGTCGAAACTCGGCCCCTGCATGGCAGAGCCCCCAATCCGATGACGAGGCGCATGATTGAGCGGCCATTCCCGCTTGGGGTCCGTGTCCTCGATGGTCTGCTGACGTGCGGCGAGGGCCAGCGGATCGGGATTTATGGCGAGCCAGGTGGTGGCAAGTCGACGCTGTTGTCACAGATCGTAAAGGGTGCCGCCGCTGACGTCGTCATAGTGGCGCTCATAGGCGAACGTGGACGGGAAGTTCGTGAATTCATCGAAAGGAATCTTGGTGAAGAGGGCCTTCTCCGTACGGTCGTCGTGGTTGAAACATCCGACCGCTCGGCGGTAGAGCGTGCGCAATGCGCTCCAATGGCGACTGCGCTCGCGGAATATTTCCGCGATCAAGGCCTACGCGTTGCTCTCATGCTGGATTCGCTGACGCGCTTCTGCCGCGCTATGCGCGAAATAGGCCTTGCTGCGGGTGAGCCGCCGACGCGACGGGGCTTTCCTCCTTCCGTTTTTGGCATGCTGCCAGGCCTGCTCGAGCGCGCCGGCATGGGTGAGCGGGGCTCAATCACGGCCTTCTATACGGTGCTTGTAGAGGGTGATGGCACGGGTGATCCAATCGCCGAGGAATCGCGTGGTATTCTCGATGGCCATGTCATCCTCTCACGCGCTATTGCGGCGCGATCGCATTTCCCCGCTATTGATGTGCTGCAGAGTCGCAGCCGCGTCATGGATGCAGTCGTTTCGGGGACACATCGCAAGGCAGCATCCATTTTCCGCGAGCTCCTGTCGCGCTATGCCGAGACCGAGTTCTTGATCAATGTTGGCGAATACAAGCCAGGTGGAGATCCCCTGACTGACCGGGCTGTCGCGTCAATCGACGAACTGAGGGAGTTTCTGCGCCAGAGCGAAGATGACGCGTCAGATTTCGAGGAGACGGTCGCATGGATGTCGCGTCTGACCGCGTAAACTGGATTCAGTCTTCGAGTATACGGCTTCTGAAGGAAATGCAAGAGCGTCGTGCCCTTGGCGAGCTGTCCAAGAAGGAAGCCCAGCGCGATGTGGCCGCCTCAGCCGTACAAAATGCCTCTAGGGAGCTTGCAATGATACAGCAACATTGTTCAAGAAAAGAAGCAGCGCTCTATCAGCATCTGATGTCACTCGACAACTTGTCTAGCGCAGCGCTCGACCGTCACCGCCTTCACACTGAACAACTTGCCGCTGAGATCAATTCCAGACGGCAGATGCTTGATGATACCCAAATCGCTCAAGAGGAGGCTGAGATGGCGGCGTCCAGGACGAGGGAGCTATGGGTCATATGTTCGGCGGCAAGGGACAAATGGCAACAAATCGAGGACGACGTGCGGCGCGCCGTCGAGACTCATTCGGAGGCCGCAGCCGAGATCGAGGCCGACGATGAGATACTGCTGAAATATGCGAGGGGGTCGCTTGCCTAAATGCCGCGCAACCGGATCCGACGGTCGCAAGAGGTCGTCCGAATGACACGACCGTGCAGTCTTTGATAGGCGCTGCGGTCACACCCGCCATGTTCGAACCAGTTCTGAAACTGTCCCACACGGTTGTCTCGTGGCTCAATGATACAGCAGCGCCGCGCACGCCGTTTCAAAGCCGGATCAACGAGGTGCCGCTATCGGTGCGAACGGCAGGGCTTGTCTGGCAGCAGGAACCTGCTGCCATTCCGATGCTTGACTGCGTCTGGAGAGTGGGAGCCGAAACGGTCATCTTGTCACTGTCGCGCCCGCTCGTAGAGGAGTTCATCACGACAGTGCAGAACGGCTTGGCCTTCCCTTCCGAGCCAACTGCTTCGCTAATTCTCGAACTCGCTCTGGAGCCGCTTGTCACTCGACTGGAGGAGACGACGCGTCTGAACGTGCAACTCGTGCGGGTATGCGAAGCCACGATGCTGGCTCCTCATCTTGAACTCGACATCATTTTCGGCGCGGTCAAGGGCAAGGGCCGTCTATTCCTGTTCACGCCACTTGACGGCTTAGTACCGCCTGCGTTTCGCGCGCTAGGCGAACTGCTTGCCCAGTTGCCGCGGCAGCTGGGCGGGCTGCCTCCAGAGCTCCCGCTCATTGTTGCAGGAGAGGTCGGCACGCTTCGCCTTCCTGCGGCGCTTCTTCGAAGCGCATGTGTCGGTGATGCATTGTTGCCCGATATTGCGCCGTTCGGCCGCGGCCAGATCACCCTAGCTGTCGGCCAGTTGTGCGCCGAGGCGGATCTTGACGGCGATGAATTAATCTTGCGGGGGCCTTTCCGCCCGCGACCGTGTCCTTTGGAGAGTGCGCATATGACACAACCCGGATCGCAACTGGAGCTTACTAAGGATCTCGACGATGTCGAGATCGTGCTTGTCTTTGAATGCGGCCGCTGGCCTATTTCTCTTGGGGAATTAAGAAGTGCCGGCGAAGGGCATATTTTTGAACTTGGATGGCCGATCGACGGCCCGGTCGACATAGTGGCCAATGGTCAGCGTATCGGGCGTGGCGACATTGTCCGCATCGGAGAAGAGCTGGGCATCAGGCTCCGTGGCGGGTTTGCATGCAATGAGTGAAGCTCAGCCGACAATCCTGGCGCTTCTTGCGGTTACCGCCGGACTCGGTCTGCTGGTTTTAGCAGTTGCCACGACAACGGCCTTTGTAAAGGTATCAATTGTTCTTTTCCTCGTCCGCAATGCGCTCGGGACCCAGACCATACCACCCAATGTGGTGCTGTACGCCGCGGCGATGATCCTCACTATGTTCGTTAGTGCGCCCGTTGCTGAGCAGACCTATGACCGCATGTCGGATCCCAAGCTCCACTATCAGACATTCGACGACTGGGTAAGCGCCGCTAAAGCCGGAAGTGAGCCCTTGCGCGAGCATCTCAAGAAATTCACAAATGAAGAGCAGCGGCGATTTTTCCTATCTTCGACAGAAAAGGTCTGGCCAGAGGAAATGCACGCTGCAGCCACGCCTGATGACTTTGCAATACTTGTACCATCTTTCTTGCTATCAGAATTGAAGCGCGGATTTGAGATAGGATTTCTACTTTATCTGCCTTTTATTGTTATAGATCTGATAGTGACAACTATCTTGATGGCAATGGGTATGTCGATGGTCTCACCAACTGTTATATCTGTTCCGTTCAAGATCTTCTTGTTTGTTGCCATTGATGGTTGGTCAAAATTGATGCATGGGCTTGTGCTGAGTTATACGTTACCGGGAGGCTGATCATCACTGAATCCAGCATCATTACTCTTATGAGCCAATCACTGGTGGTTTTCATGATCTGGATTCTACCGCCGCTCATTGCATCAGTGGTTGTCGGCCTCGTCATCGGCATCCTCCAGGCGGCGACGCAGATCCAGGATGAAAGCTTGCCGCTCACCGTGAAGCTTCTGGTCGTTGTCGCGGTGATTGGGCTGTTTGCTCCTGTGCTAAGCGCCCCGCTCATAGAGCTAGCCGATCAGATCTTCACCGAGTTTCCCGCAATGACACTTAGCTACTAGTCCGCCCCATGGACGCGCCATCGGCCGATATTCAAATTCTGATCCAGACGGCTTTCGAACTCGTCGTTGCGGCAGGTCTTGGGGCAGCCCGCGCGATGGGCATCATGCTGATCTTTCCCGTATTCACACGCTCGCAGATCAGTGGGCTGATCCGGGGCTGTTTGGCTGTTGGCTTCGCACTACCATGCCTGGCACACGTCAGCGGCGGATTGCCGGCGCTGGATCCTGATACGCGCCTGATCCAGCTAACCCTGCTCGGATTCAAGGAAGTTTTTGTCGGTGTACTCCTTGGCACTTTTCTTGGCATTCCGCTTTGGGGCCTTCAGGCTGCCGGGGAGCTTATCGACAACCAACGCGGCATCAGCAGCCCGACCGCTTCGGCCGATCCCGCGACGAACAGTCAGGCTTCCGCGATGGGCGTTTTTCTGGGGATCACTGCGATTGCCATATTCGTCGGATCAGGAGGCCTGGAAACTTTGATCAGTGTCCTGTACCGCAGCTACTTGATCTGGCCGGTGTATCAGTTTCACCCGACACTGAGCGGGCCAGGAGCAATGGAGTTGTTGGGGCTTCTCGACAGCATAATGCGCACGGCATTATTGGTTTCGGGGCCTGTCGTGTTCTTCCTGATACTGATTGATATATCGATGATGCTGCTGCGTCGCTTTGCCCCGCAATTTAAGGCGAGCCAACTGTCTCCGGCAATCAAGAACATTGTCTTTCCAGTTCTCATGGTCACCTACGCTGCCTATCTGGTGGAGAGCATGAAACTGGAGGTCACACGTGCCAACGGCGTGCTGGAGTGGTTCGACAAATTGCTGCCATGAGCGACACAAGTGAAGAGAAGACACACGCCGCCAGCCCGAAGAAGTTAAGTGAAGCGCGCAAAAAAGGACAGCTGCCACGTAGCTCCGATTTCGTCCGCGCGGTCGGGACTTGCGCTGGGCTCGGCTACCTTTGGCTAAGAGGCAGCGTGATCGAGGACAAATGCCGGGAAGCGCTCCTATTAGCCACCAAGTTGCAGAGCCTACCTTTCGATACCGCGGTGCCGCAGGCATTGGTTGTGCTCGTCCAACTCACAGTCGCGGCTGTTGGCCCGCTGCTTGGAACCCTTGTCGCCGCGGTGATTTTGGCCAGCCTGCTAGCCAATGGTGGATTTGTCTTCTCTCTGGAGCCGATGAAGCTCAGCTTTAAGAAAATTGACCCCTTTGAAGGGCTGAAGCGCTTGGGGTCTGCTCGTTCCATGGTCGAAGTCTGCAAGACCATGTTCAAGGTATTGGTTCTCAGCGCAACCTTTTCCATTGTCCTTCTCGGGATGTGGAAGACAATGGTCCCTCTGCCGATCTGCGGCATGGGCTGTGTTGGCCTCATCTTTATGGAGACAAAATTGCTGATGGGAATTGGCGCCGGCGCACTGCTGGTCGGCGGACTGATCGATCTTCTGCTCCAGCGCGCGTTGTATCTGCGCGAAATGCGCATGACCAATACCGAAGTGACGCGCGAGTCGAAGGATCAGCAAGGAGCGCCAGAGTTGAAAGGTGAACAGCGTCGCATCCGCGAGGAGGCGGCCGACGAGCCTGCGCTTGGCGTGCATCGCGCCACGCTGGTCTTAACAGGAAGGGCGGTCCTGATCGGTCTGCGTTACGTTCGCGGTGAAACCGGGGTGCCGTTCTTAGTTTGCCGTGCCGAAGGTGAGCGCGTTTCACATGTGTTGAGCGAGGCGCGGGCACTACGCCTGACGATCGTCCATGACCATGTCTTAGCGCGTCAGCTGATAGGCACTACAAAACTCGGCCACGCGGTTCCTATGCAATATTTCCAGCCTGTCGCGAAAGCATTCTTTGCCGCAGGCTTGGCCTAGTCATGGAAGTCCACGACTGCCCAGTTCAAAACTGACCTGGCTCCATGCTAGTGGCAAATGTCGGCTGGCCATCCGTGCCCCAGTGTCTCTGTCAGGCCAACCGCGCAACCGCGGGCCTGGGGCAATCACTCCCCTCGGATCTGCCACCCAGCAACTACGGCAAGTCCTCCGGGCATGACCTTGCAGCCTCTGCTGGCCGGTGCGTGGCGCAGTCCGAGGTTTTGAGGCCGGCAGTGCGGATTTGATTGGTGCAGCCGTTGGAATGCCCTCGTCAGCTAGTCGTCAACTAAGCGCCCTATGTTGAACAGCCGTGCTAACTTGAGCTCGGTTGCGAAACATAGGAGTACGAATCGTCATGTATGGTCGAATTGGTGGCTCATCCGATAGTTACCGCGCGCATAATGCCGGCGAGCAATCGGATGCAGGAAGCGAAGGGTTCGCGGACACATTTGCCCGAATGCACTTATCCGGATCGGAAGGTAGCGGCGCCTCATCATCGGCGGCTCCCCAAGCATACTCCCTCAATTCCCGACCTCCTGTGGTGGAGATCAACAGGACTTCCTTCAGGAGACAGGTGAGGCAATTTCATGGTGATGAAATCACGCACATCGCCGACAATCCTCAAGAGTATTCGGAGTTCGTATCGTCACGAGCCAGGCGCACCGCGGACGTTGCTCAGCAATATGGCATCCGTCGAGATACGGAGCACGCGCGATATTTCAGTTACCAATTGGGAGACCGGAGTGCCGGACTGCTGAGAATGGAAGGCGGATTCAGCATGAACGAGTTCGAATCGGAAAGTTGGCGGGAACAATTTCCTGGTCGAACTGAGGTCACTTCCATAGTGGATCTTCAAGTCGCCCATCCGCTCGTCGAAAATGCGGGCGATATTCTGCTGGAGCATCAACTTCGGATAGACGGCGACCGACCGTTGCTGAATTGGCGTGCGGCTAATCCGGAAGCACAAGCGCGCGCGCAGACGATGGGGTTTGTTGAAGTGGATCATGGCGACCTGGTGCTTGACCCTACGCAGCATCCCGACAAATGGACGAAGAACAGTGCCGGTGAGTGGCAGCGTGCAGGCAAACCTCCACTCTATCTCCACAAAACCGAGGATAGCGACAGCAGCGATAGCGGGTCCGACGACGATTTCATGTGATTTGTCGACCCGCCGCCGAGCCTTGCAACTGGTGACGGTTGCAAGGCTGTTGGCAGTGAATGCTAATTGTCCGGCGACAGCCCCGCCTTAGCGCCAGCGCCGCCGAGCAATCCAGCCCATCTCCCAGACAATAAACTGCGGATGCGCATCGTGGGTGCTTGCGAGCGGATTGTATTCGGGCCGGAACTCCGCCTCTTGGAACCGAGCTCTCCCGAATCCAATTTTCTCCACCACACCGTTGGGTCGTTGCGATGCGCCGATCCCGATCGGATCGGCTATGCCTGCTCCGCGCTCGCAGGAAGACCTTCCGCCTCGATCTTGGCGGCGCGATCTCGGCGATAAGTTGGATGGGAGGCAAGATACGCCGCCACGTCAACAGCCGGTAACGCGACATCGCAAATCGGCCCTGACGGTAGCCGATCGACTCCAATCGCCGGACCGCAACTCGCGCAGCGGCATTCGCGGTTTGGCCAGGAGAAATGCTCGCTGACTCACAGCGTGGCCGGCCGCATTCTGAGTGCCCTGTCATGCAGCCTGCGCCGACGGGAGCTCGGCACGCGAATGGCGTGGTTGGCGGCCAAGCCCTGAGGTCAACAAGGACTTACAGAAAGCGGGGGTGAGTTTGCCGCGATGAATTATGACCTTCTCGCGACCGGACCTAGCATCGGCTTCCTCTCGCTCTCGATTGTAGCCGCGCTGTTCGTTGGATTTAACGTGGCAAGCGGTGAATTCGGAATCAGCCAGCCCTTCCAAGTTTCTGGCCATGACGGGGCGACTCGTGTGGATGTGCACCCACATCGGGCTCGGCATCGCACCATTGACCAGCATCTTGGGCTGCAGCTTCATCTCAAACAGCTTTCCTGGCTCGCCACGCAGCGCGACCGGTGCCTCCGGCGGCATCAATTCGTCGGCATTGCACAAATGTTCCAGGTATTTTTGCGCCGGAAATGCGTAGGTCTTCATGCAATCAGTCGTAATGCCGGCTTTTCCTTCATTCAATGCGTTGGCCTGTCCCAGCACCATGTTCAGCAACCCTTTGAGCTGGTCTGTGCGTTCGTGCACTTTGGGTAGCTGGGTGGAGGTGAGTAGCAGGCGTACATTACGCCCCTGCAACCCGGCGAGACAGGTTTGCATCTCAATGGCCTGGGCTCGCAGGTACTGGGCCACATCGTCCACGACCTTACCGGCCTCCTCAGGCTTCATCTGGCGCACTTGGGAGACGACGCTTTGCTGACCGGCCAGATCGAACTGCAAAAGTTCGTCCAATCGTTTGAGCCGCTCCGTCAATACCTCCATTGACAACGCGGCGCCCCCGATTGTCGAGCCTGCCCCCGACGAACTCGCAGCCACCTCTTGCGCTCTCACCTGTGTACTCGCAACTTGATCCGAGCGCGCGAGAACCTTGGCTGCTGGCACTGTGCCGGCGTTCGCAGCGACTGGTGTTGATGGCTGCCCGGCGGCAGAAGTCCCGGCGCGAGCTGCCGACTTATGCTTTGACTTCCCTTTCCTTCGCGCTGTAGTGCCTTCTGACACTGCAGCCGTACCAGCAGTGTCAGCCGGTATCGCAGCGCCTGCCCTGGCCGGCATCGCAGCGCCCGCCTGGGCCTGTGGCGCCATGATGGCTGACGGCGGAGACTGCAGGTTCAACAAGTGCATGGCATCGTGCGCAGTGATCCATGCATCGTCCACGATCCGTTCGAACAGTTTCAATGGGAGGCCGGCATCTGGGTAGGTATGGCTTAGCTTGGTATGCACCTCGTGCAACGCCAATCCAAAATCCGAAAGCCGCTCCATGATTTTTTCTACAACCGCGCAATCATGAGCGTTGAGTGTTTTGCCATCATCCATTATGCCCTTCGCCAAAGAGAGGGCGCGAAGAGCTTCTTGAGCGGCGCTTGCCATCAGCTGCACCACTCCATTTCGACCGACGAGGAGTTCCTTCAAATCTGGCTCGAACCTGCTCGCCCGCAGTTCAATCTTGGCCCGCGCAAGACCGATCCGCTCACGGACCAGCCAGATCCTGACACTCAGTACCGAGCCGGCACGCAGCCGCAGTGCGCACCGCTCGGCTTCCCGCATCACGGGCGTTCCACTGGATAGGCTAGCGGTGGCAGCGCAGGCGGATCGCTGCCGTTCGGAGCGCCATGCCTTTTTTTCCCACCACTTAATTGCCGCCGTATGGTGGTTCTCCACATTTAAAATCAACAGCTCCTGCCGGTCCGCCTGGGAGTAGGAGTAGAGTTTATCGACCATACCTGCCGCTTTCTTGGTCTTTTTGTCCAATTTCGTGATCGTCGACAGGCCAAGTTTGTCTACTTCATTCGCGGCGTCGCACACGATCTGGCAACATCTACGCACCTTGTCGTCTGGCATAATTGTCTGCGCCTCAGCCGCAGGCAGGCTAGCGCGGTACTCCAGAATTGCTGAGGCTGCATCGACGACCCCACTGATCAGCTCCACCGCCTCCTCGGGGACGTCGGTTTTCCTGGCCGCAGCCTCGCAATCAGTCAGTTGTTGAACAAGACTGTTCATTCTGAGCTGTGTCGGACTGATATCTTTATTTGACGATGAGCTGGTGCCTTCCACCTGCGCGGTTGATAGTTGGCTACCGACCGGCGCCATGGCTTCGCCCTCAGACATGGAGGGAGAACCGCGCCGCCTTGCGGCTGCGCCACGTGGCGCTACGGTTCCGCGTGGTGGCGCAGCGGCTCCACGTGGCGGTGTGTTCAGGATTTGATCTTCGCCAATCGAGGCGCCTGGCAGACTTTCGCGGGCATCGCCTGGACCGCGCGCAACTGGAAGGGAGGAGGGCCTCCTATCGGCGTCCCCAGAGCGCATCTGCTCCACAACGGAATCGAATGACTGTCCACCTTCTCCCGCAGCAAGACTTGATTGCGAAAGGGAACTGCTCGCCCGCCCCGCGCGGCTGGCTCCAGTTTCAGCCTGCGATTTCCGTGGTCGGCCAATGCCCTTCATATTGCGTCTCCGTAGTAGGCGAGAATGTGCTGCTATTGTGCTGGCGGCTGACGAGACCAGCGGCATCTTTCGGTTAACGTCACGGTCAGCCAGACCCGCGACGGCGTAATGTTCCCGCCAAAGTGCTTCTCAGTAGCAGGCCAAGATTGGCCCGAGCTCACAGGACTTTCGCAACGTTGCCATCGATGTCCTGAGATTATCAGCGCTTCAGTCCGCCGATTTCCAGGAACAGCGAATGAAATCAGACCAACTCGGCTAGCTCCCCTTCCTAGACACGTGCCTGACGATTTTATTGATGCGTCACTCCTCTCGTTCGCCACCGACAAAGTCACACATTTGCTTCAGAGAAGCGTGTGCGTTGCGTATCACGCGGACCATTTCGATCTATAGTTACAAAAAGTGTCGAGACGGGACCTTTGGATCCGAAGGTCAGGCACGGCCGGCCTAGATAGACCGCTTGGCTGACGATTAGCTGACGATGGGAGTTCTCACGAACAGGGCAAGAAAATCCGACCGCTTCAAGCTTTCGATATGGTGAGAAGAGGATCCGCACCGGCCTCCCAAAGCCGGCAGACCATCCCATGTTCGTACGGTCGCCGACCTTCTCGAAGCCAATGAGCTCACCGCGCCGGGCCGTGATGTGCAGGCGAGAGAATGGTGATGCAAAGACCGAGTTCCTGCTCGTTGCGTGCGCCCGTGGAGCCAGCAAGAATACGGTCATTGCGGTCATGCAGCACGTGGACCGTGTCTCCTGTTCGACACCACAGCATCGAGGATGCAAACGAGCTGCTGCGGCTGCCATTCGGTCGCGGCATGCGTGGACGGCGGGATTGGCCGAACAGCCGAGATCGTGGTCGACTGTTCGATGCGAGAGCAACATCCTGCAGAGCATACGTTTTTGCGCTGGCCGGTTTTTGTCAAAAGCCGTCAGGTTCTCGAAAGCTCCCGCCCTTAGCTTGATCGAGGCTAACCTTTAACACGTCGCCGCCAATGGCAAATGCCGGAGTACCTGATGATAGCAGCAATTGGGAGTGGAGTTGGCAACCTCGGGACTTCCTTGATCCGAAAGGGCCATGGGGATTCGAAATCCGAGCATTCTGGTGATGGCAAGCCGGCTGATGGCAATGATGGCAAGCCAGCTGGTGGGAATGATGGCAAGGCAGCTGGCGGGAACGATCGGGCGGATAACCGGACCGTTTCAAATGATCAACTTCAAGACAACTCACAGTCTGCAGCACAAAGTGAAGCCTTCCAAAGTATCCTGCGATCGTTCGCGTTCCAATTCGCGAACGATGCGATGGCTGAG
This sequence comes from Mesorhizobium sp. M7A.F.Ca.US.005.03.1.1, assembly GCF_003997975.1. Taxonomy (NCBI): domain Bacteria; kingdom Pseudomonadati; phylum Pseudomonadota; class Alphaproteobacteria; order Hyphomicrobiales; family Phyllobacteriaceae; genus Mesorhizobium; species Mesorhizobium sp. M7A.F.Ca.US.005.03.1.1. The sequence goes on along the minus strand of NZ_RZRO01000058.1, from coordinate 23,214 downwards.
GCCGATGAAGCTTTGGATGACACAGAAGATGCCTGACGCGGGAAATCCGGCGTGAGGTCATACAGGCCGTTATTGACGGCACAACTCCAACAGAAAAAGGAATGATCATGGCTGCAGTTGATAATAATAAAAAATCAGGCAATACCAATACCAGTAGCGCCGGCAATACCGATAAAACTAACAGTGGCACTCCCGGCAATACAAGCGGAGCTGATGCTACTGCTTTTCAGGCGCAAGTGCAGGAACTAACCAATGTTAGCTTGGAGGCGACGAAAAGGAGTGTCCAGTTGCGCACTCTAACGACCAATCTCCAGACCATCAAGAAGGCCGCCGACGAACGCGTTTCGTAATGTCGGAAGCGGGTTTTAGACTGCCCCCTAGCGCGTCTCCTTATTGACGCGACGTAGTCCCGAAATGAGCCGCATGGCAATTGCCATGCGGCTTCTATCCTGTTTGAGAGATGCTCTGTGGATGACGCCGTTTCCCTCCGTTTCGAAGTGCGTTCGGGGCACTATTGCGGTCTGACCGGCAAGACGGATCTTCAAAAGTGTTTAATCGGCAGCGGCTTCGATGCCGATTTGGTCTTTGTCGAGCAGGGACTGGCACCGCATCACCTTCGTGTAACTCTTCTTGGCAAGTCGATCGAACTGGAGGCGCTTGCACCCGGACTCAGTATCGAGGGCAACCGGAATATCGCCGCAGGCCAGTCCGTTGTTGTGCCCCTTCCTGTCGTCCTGCTCGTAGGCGAGATGTCCATTGCTTTGTCCGTGCAGGATGCAGAGCCGCCTGGTTCGACCGGCATACCGCGCCTACCGATCGGTGTGCTCGCCATGGTCATAATCAGCTCACTCGGGATCGGCGCGCTTTCAGGCACGATCTCCTATCTTGGCAATGCAAGTGGATCGAGCCCCAATTCACTTCGGGCTGAAGTCGCGTCCAGAACGATCAGTCACCGCGCTGACAATGAACTTACGGAGGCAGCGGCCCAAGAGCTGCAGGAGGAAGTCGATCGAGCGGGTCTTCTCGACGTCAAGATTGGGTCGGCAAAGGGTGTTGTGACCGCCGAAGGCACCGTCACGTCTGAATCGGTCATCAGTTGGCAGAAGCTTCAGCAATCGTTCGATCGTCGCACCAAGGGTACTCTAACACTGGTGAACGGAGTGCTCATCAAAGAGGAGAAGGCGCCATCCGCAATCGCGGTCGAAGCTGTGTGGCATGGGGTCCAACCATATATTGTCATCGACAGCGAGAAGTATTTTGTCGGCGCCATTTTGGCTGATGGATGGGTGGTCGAACGTATTGAGGACAGCCGTGTGCTGCTGAGCAGGAATGGCCGCATTGCTGCTCTCCAATATTGAAAGCTCGCAGGCCCCATCAAGCAGCACTCTATGGCCAGCCAAACATCCTGTCGCGCTCGGTGCTGACAAGCTGGCTGCGTTGGAAACATTTGCTGCCCAGCCATTTCGCGCCTGCTTGTGGCTCTCATGCAGGGTCACGCGCTGGCCAAGGCTGAGGCGCCTTCGGAGTTCGAAAGCCACGTTTCATGGCGTAACAGCAGAGTAAGTCTCAACCGATTGCAAAGGTGTCTCGATGGCCAACGTCCTGCGTGACTTCATCAAGCGTGCGCCGGCCAGCCCGGATTTAATGGTTGCGTTGATGCTGCTTCTGGCTGTCGCGATGATGGTCATGCCTATCCCGGTCGTGGTGGTCGACGCCCTGATAGGATTCAATATGGGGTTGGCCATACTGCTGATGATGGTTGCCCTGTATGTCAGTACTCCACTTGATTTTTCCTCTTTGCCCGGCGTTATTTTGATTTCCACTGTATTCCGTCTCGCGCTCACGGTCGCAACGACGCGACTGATCCTGGCCGAGGGGGAGGCCGGCAGCATTATTCATACTTTTGGCGATTTCGTCATTTCAGGCAATATCGTGGTGGGTTTCGTCATATTTCTGGTCGTCACCATGGTGCAATTCATGGTCCTCGCGAAGGGTGCCGAACGGGTGGCAGAAGTGGCGGCGCGTTTCACGCTGGATGCTCTGCCGGGCAAGCAAATGGCGGTCGACGCAGAGCTACGCAACGGCCACATCGATGCCAACGAATCCCGCCGGCGGCGCGCCGAATTGGAGAAGGAAAGCCAACTCTATGGCGCGATGGACGGCGCGATGAAATTTGTGAAGGGCGATTCCATCGCCGGGCTGGTGGTTATCTGCATCAACATGCTGGGTGGAATTTCGATCGGCCTGCTCTCCAAGGGCATGTCCTTCGGCGAGGTACTGCATCACTACACTCTGCTGACGATAGGCGATGCATTGATATCGCAGATTCCGGCCCTTCTGCTCTCCATTACTGCGGCGACCATCGTCACCCGTGTGACTGGGACGGCGAGGATCAACCTCGGTACAGAAATGGTCAGTCAGCTCACGGCCAGCACTCGAGCCTTGCGACTGGCGGCCGGCGTCCTGGTTGTAATGGGGTTCGTTCCTGGGTTTCCCCTCCCCGTCTTTCTGATGCTGGCCGCAGTGTTCGCTGCGGTAAGCATTGTCAAGGCTGATGTGCTGGGCGCCGGCACTGCCGATGCGAAAGGTGGAACTGCAGCGGAGCCTAAGCAAGCCGCGCCTGCGAAGGAATTCCCGATCGCATTTTTTCTAGCGCCAGATCTTATGCAGGCGGTCGATCAAGCCGAATTGCAAAAACATATTGGGCGCGTTTCGCTCCTGGTCACAGCCGATCTGGGCATTATCGTTCCTCGCATCCCTGTCTTGGTTGACGAGCAGCTGCCTGAATCGCAATTCCGAATTGATGTCGAGGGCGTGCCAGTCGAACAGGACGCCTTAGATCCAAACCAGATGGCGCTCCGAGCCGATGTAGCGCACGTCGACTCGAGCGGTGTCCCCCTTAGACGTGAGCCGAAAACGGACAGACTCCCGGTTGAACATACCCCTGCAAAGGCCCTTACGGGCGCCGGCACGGAGCATAGGGCTCCCGGCGAACTCCTCGCCTTGCGCGTCCATGCAGCGTTGACCCGCTACGCACCGCGATTGGTGGGCATCCAAGAGACCCGACATTTCCTGGGCCGAATGGAGCAGGAATATTCTGAGCTTGTGAAAGAGGTGCTACGCACGACGCCGATTCCTCGGATTGCCGATGTTCTGCGCCGCCTCCTGGAGGAAGGTATCCCAATCCGCCACACCCGTCTCGTGTTGGAGGCATTGGCCGAATGGAGCGAGCGTGAGCAGAACGTTGCCCTGCTGACGGAATATGTCCGTTCTGGTTTGAAGCGACAGATCTGCCACCGCCATGCCAACACGGAGGGCATCGTGTCCGCCCTGGTCGTCGAGCGCGAGAGCGAGGATGTGATGCGTGGCGCGGTTCGAGATTCGGATGCAGGCCCCTATCTCGCACTGGAGGATCGGCAAAGCGAAGCGATGCTATCACAGATACGTCAGGTCCTTTCGAACGCAGAACCGGGTCAAACCCGCCCTATTCTGTTGACGTCGATGGATGTCCGACGTTTCGTCCGCGGCTTTCTGACGCGAAACGGGGTTGATCTCGCCGTGCTGTCTTATCAAGACCTCGCCTCCGACTTTACAATTCGCCCCGCAGGATCCGTCACACTCCCGCACGGATCGAACAGCGGATTGTTAGAGTAGTCCCACCTTTCCTAACTGAACGCCACGCGCCTCCCCGATAACTGAGAGATAACATGAATAGTAATACAGTTTCTCCATCGCCTATGTTTCTGCGCCGGAACTCACTTCTTTTTGCCGTACTCGCCATTCTGCCTTTGGGCGGTTGCGCCAGCTGGCAAAAGCCGGCTCTTTCCGTGCAGGAGACATCTTCCCCCGAGTTGCTCAGCGCCGATCAAATCGATCCGGCTATGCGCGAACGCATTTTGCGCGAAGTTGGTCAGGATGTTCAAGAGCGGGCTTTGCGGGATGAGGTGAAGCAGCACCCGGACAATGTTGATGCGGCGATACGACTTACAAATGCCTTGGTGGGCCAGAAGCGCCCGCACGAAGCGGTTGAGGTGCTCGACAGCGTCTTGGTTGCAGCCCCAGGAAACGTACGTGCATTGAATGCGAAGGGCGTGATTTTGGACATTGAGGGGCGGCATGACGCGGCACAGGCCCTGTATCGGCGAGCTCTCGAAAACGAGCCAGGCAATCAGATGGTGCAGCATAACTTCAATCTGTCGCTTGCCTTTAACGGCAAGTCCGAACAACCAAGGTTAGCACGATCGCAATAGGTGGGCACAGTGCATGCGCAGCCTGTTCCCCGGCTCGAACACGCGCTCGGCTCCCATCATAGATGGCCCCCTGAAGAGAGCCATATCTATGCAAAACAGTTGCTCCAGATCTGGCCGGCAGAGATCGGCAGGAGAGCCGGATGACATCACGCGGCCACCCGCAAGGCCACCCGCCTCGCTTCGTTGCCAGAGCGCCCTCTCCCTCGCCGGTCACCGTCTCGCAATGCGGCGACCTGGCTTAAGGCGGTCGACCGAGCGCCCGATGCAGTAGCCATGAATACGTAACGCAGCGATGGACCCGCCGGATCGTGTCGCGCTTGTGCTGGCCGTCCCTGCCATTACAGCACGGTGATTGTAGCTGGATCATATTCTAGAGGCATCGATGGTGTGGATGCCTTCGATCCAAACAATCGATTTGTTGAATTCGTCCGCCTGAGGAAATTAGCTGCGGCGATCCGACTTCCGACGCCTGCAGGCGCAAAACCAACAGCGTGAGCGCTGCGGGTCCGGAGGCAGGCTGCAAAGTGCAATCACCAGCGCTGATAAGCGGCAAGTGAAGAATGTATCGCTCGGGCAACTCCTGTGTTGTGCACGGTTGCCCCGCGAGGTGAACTGTAGCAGCTTGGCAGCTCAGCGTTCACGAAAGGAGAAAAGATTTGGGGCCAAGCAAAGACCGGCTTTTTTGATTGTCTTGCTGTATCGCTATGGTGGGGCGGGCGCGACCGCTCCCATAATTCAATACGCTGCCTTTAGCGATGGACGATGACGGGATGCGTCGCCGAGACTTCAATGGTGGAGGAGCAGCGCACCCGTCGATCCATTTGCTTTCAGCGGCAACCGCCACTATGAAGCGACACTTCGCCCAACTGTGTTTCAAGCTGCCCGGAGAAGTTTATGACAGAAGAACCCCACAAGACCGACATCCTCATCGAGCTCACTGCCGATGTTGTATCAGCCTACGTCTCCAACAACCCCGTCCCGGCGGGGGAGCTTCCTGCCCTGATCGCCCAAGTGCACGGGGCTCTAAACGGCACGGCTGGACTCATACCGGCAGAAGAGCCTGTGCCTGTAAAAAAACCTGCTGTCCCGATCAAAAAGTCGATCGAACCGGACTACATCATTAGCCTTGAAGACGGCAAGAAATTCAAATCGCTAAAGCGCCATCTGGCGACGCACTATGGTCTGACCCCAGACGAATATCGCGCCAAATGGGGTCTGCCGTCGGATTATCCCATGGTGGCGCCGAATTACGCCGCTGCGCGCTCCGCCTTGGCCAAGACCATGGGACTCGGCCGCAAACCGAAAGAGCCGGAAGCCCCAGCCACGGCGCCGGCGAAACGGACCCGCAAGAAGGTCGCAGCCTAAATCCGTATCAACAGTCGTTCGGACGCGCAGCAGCCGTTGGCCCAATCTGCGCGGAATCAAAGGGCGGGGATGAGCCCCGCCTTTCCCGTCCAAGAGCCTCATTTCCAGAGTAATTCATGATGGCTCCAGCAATCCCTGCCGCGGCATTAACTTGCATGCTCCGGCCCGGGTTTCGAGCCGTCAATGCGTTCCGGCGATGACGAACCTTGCCAAGGCTTTCCCGGACCGTTAGCCAGCCTTGCTGAGGCTGCCTGCAGAGGACTTTCCCGTGCGGCGATCCTGTTCCACCTCGTAGTTGATCTTCTGGCCCTCATTAAGGGTCGACAGGCCCGCTCGTTCAACAGCGGAAATGTGGACAAAGACATCCTGACCGCCGTTGTCAGGCTGAATAAAACCAAAACCCTTCGTGCTGTTGAACCACTTCACCGTTCCAGTCGCCATATCCATTCCTTTGTAATAAGTCGCAACTTAGGCAGGCCATTCACGCCAGCCTGATTTGTACACGAGACTTTAGGCGCATCAAAATCGGAAAATTGCAAGGCCCACTCGATCGCCTGATCTCCAGCAGCAACTGCAACATATGCGAGGCGCGTGCCAGACGAGGCGTATGCCAGACGTTTCGTCGTGCGCTGTCGCTCGAACGTTGACAGAAACAATGACACACCTTGCAAACTCGGCACATCTTGTGGACGTGCTCGGGTCGCTTCTCGACTGCGATACCCGCTCCTGACCGGGTATCGTCGGCCAAAATGAGAGTTTTTGTCATGTGCCGCCAGACCGAAAGATCAGGCGCGCAGCGACCTGCACATTCAAACCGGAACCCGCGAACCTCGATTAGCTTCTGCCTGCTCCGAAGGGCGGTAGCCTGCTCTGAGGCGGGCCACTGTCGGGTTGAAAACCAACTGTCGGGTTCGGAACCCCAGATTGTCGGCAAGGTACGCGCCGCCCACTGGTTGGCCAAAGGGGCACTGGCTCCTGATCCTGCCGCCATGCTCGCCCGATCTCAACCCGATCAAGACAGGTCTGCTCAAAACTCAAGGCGCGGCTGCGGAAGAAGGCGGCCAAAACTTTCGACGCTCTCTGCGGAACTCTCGGCGATATCTGCCAGCTGTAGGAGCCAAATCAAAAACCATTAATTGCGACAGGTGATTTTATGACATTCATTGCGAAGAGGCCAGAATGAACAGCGGAAGAGAGTAGCAGCTCTCTGGTCGCGGCGAGGTGGATCGTCGACACGATCGGCACCTGGCCCGTGCGGGGATCGCACCGCAGCCAGCACCAGAGCCAGACCTTGACCGCTTGCCTTGCTCAGGCGCCACAACAACGAGTGGCTGGAAGCAGATCCACGTGAACTCAGCGATATCGATCAGACGATGCTTACCCTCATGAAAGCCGATCCCGACGCTGTCCAGCGCCGCGAAATCCTGACCAGCATATGGCGCATCGGATGCCACCGCCTGCACACTCACCATCGACATGCCGGAACTCGGAACCAAAGGCCGCAAGCCTCGCCGGCCTCGGCAAAATGGAGCGGCCGCGCCTTCATCCGGGGCGGCCGGGCCAATGTTCGCCAGGCCCTCTACATGCCCGGCCCTTCGCCCTGCGCTTCAACCCCGACCTCAAGGCAAAATACCAGGCGCTAAAGGCGGCAGGCAAACCCGCAAAGGTCATCATCTTGTTGCGAAAGCTCCTCATCCTAGCAAACGCTCTCCTCAAGGCGCAGCGAAAATGGCCCCTAAAACCCTTGACCGAAACGGATACCTTAGCCTTTCAGGTGAGGCGGGCCGAGATAGACCAACCGCGGGTTTAACTTCGCGAGTTTAAGCTGATTATGCCGATGCAACTCTAGCGCCTGCGCGACCGTTTTAGCTTCCATCAACAAGGCGGCAGGCTGGGAGGAAGTACCCTCCCCTGCCGCGAACAAGCTTTGGACAAAGCCCCACCTTGTCCGTAATGTGATCGGGAGGCCGGGGCGCGGCGGTGCTCAGCGGATGTGACGCGCGAGATCTGCGACCCTACCCATCAGCACTTCCATCGGTCCTCGCTGGAAGATGCGCAGCCAAAGCACCGCAAAAGTGCTGATAACCACAACGAAGCCAAAGAGCGTGGACAGGCTCTCGTCTTTGAAAATGTTTATCTTCATAAGATAGGCTATTCCCGCAATGTGCAGCACATAGGCCGTCAAAGACATCGAGCCGACTGCGATTATTGGCCAGACCAGCTTTCGCAGACGCGGGAGCGCATCCACAGCGAGCATGCAAGCCGCCAAGATGATCATTGCGCAACCGGTGCTGCCCACGATCGAAAGCGTCGTTTCGCTATGAGGTGCGGCTATCCATGACGACTTGACTATAAATGACGACTTGGAAGGCTCAAAAGCGCCGTCAACGTCAGACCACCACAAGGAGGTTTCAGTCAAAGCGCGGGAACTCAGCGCGAGCAAGGATCCCCCATGGCCCAACACGGCCAGCGCGACCCCCGCCAGACCAAGGCGCCAATGCGCTGCTAGCGTATTAAGATTAAGGCGCGCGATGGCCATGCCAGCGATGAGGAAAGGAACCCAGGTCACCGCGGGATAGTAGCCGTTGACCATGAGGTTGAAGACCGGGTCGAGGAGGTTGGGGGCAACCGACAGAAGGGAGGAACGGACTTGCGGGAGAACTAATGCCGTAGCGGCAGCGATCAAGCCCAGCTGATATGCGCTGAGCCGATGGAGCGGCAATACCAACAAGAAGCAAATTCCGTAGTATTCTAGGATGACTTCGACCTGGGTACCGAGGCAGCCCAGGATTGAGCCAAGCGCGAGCAAAACAAGGGCACGAATTGCGACTCTGGCGATGGCCTGTCTACCGGCTATCCCCGACTTCGGCGCCTTGCGACCTGTAATCAGGAGGATTGAAAAACCGGCCAATACGGCAAACAGGGCCGACGGCCGCCCATGGGTTAGTTCCATCAGAAACCCGACTAGTCCTCCTTCGCCGGGGTCGGGACCGAGATGGGCGGCATACATCCCGAAGACAGCCAGGCCCCGAGCGAGGTCGATGCCGACCAGCCGATCTACTACCGACCCATTCCTAGCGTCGGCAACCGGTGCCTTCATTACCATGGTAGATTCCCTTGTTGGGTGTGTGGATCGCGGGAGCCGCGATAGGAGAGCCGGTCGGCTGCTGCCGTCGCCTCGTGAAAGGGTTCAAAACATCGCGCCATCTGGCGCATCGAGCCGGCGACAGAGCTGTTCAGCCATTAGCCTGGGGTAAGAACAACAGATCGGCTCACAAAGCCTGTGTCACGGACCTGAAAAGTGGTGTCGCGGAACCGTCGTTTTTTGCATGATGGCTAAGCCGAGAGATCCACTGCACCGACGAGAGACTCAGCGACGTTAGATATCCGATCAGTACGCCGCGGCTCCGCCGGTGACGATCACCCCGGGTGTCAAGGCCAGGGCGTAAACCTGCCATAATCTGTGGTAGTGCGCCCGCGACCAATCCGTTCGACAAAGCTCGGCGCATGGTCGAGCCAATCATATTCTTCCATGTGGCTGTTGCCTGAAAAACCGAAGACGCCGTTCGCTGGTCCAGCTCCAGACCTCGGCCTGCGTCGGTCATTAGAACCGGCGCGCCTGTTTCCCAAATCAATTTGCTGATGCAGCCGCCGGGGGTCACATTGAGCAAAAGTGCCGAGTTCAGGACGGGTTTCATAGGGGCTCTTCGTTTGGCTTTGTTAACGACCCCTTTCTTGCAAGTTGTAGCTGACAGCAGCCTGAAAGCTCCCCAAATAATTCGCTGCCGCCGGTTCAGCCTATTGTCAGCTTCGACCAATAAGATGGGAGCCTTGCCCTCATACCGGAGCTCGGCAGCATGATGCGAATACTGCTCACTGAAGACGATAAGGACCTTGGAAGTGCTATGCACGATCATTTGGTGGCTGGTGGCCACGCGGTCGACTGGGCCAAGAACCTGTCCGAAGCGCGCGATTATGCAGCTGTGGTCGGCTACGACCTTATTTTGCTCGACGTTCACCTGCCGGACGGCAATGGGATCGACTATCTGCGGGAGCTGATCAAGGAACTTGAATCGGCACCGGTCATCATTCTGACAGCCTGCGATCGGATTTCGCATCGCATCGAGGGCTTCAACGCTGGAGCCGACGACTATTTGGTCAAGCCGTTCGATCTGGGGGAACTCTCAGCGCGTATCCATGCAGTGGCACGTCGCCATGGGCATTTTCCGGAGCCGCAATTTTCGGTTGGGACGCTTTCCATACAGGCAGCCGAGCGACGCCTCTTCCGCGACGGGCAGGAGGTCTACCTGACTTGACGCGGATGGGCGGTGCTCGACTACCGTCTGCCCCAGCCCTGCACGGTCGTTTCAAAAGGGAAGATCGTGGACGCGCTTTTCGGCAGACGGCGCTGATTCATACTCTAAAAGAAAATTCGGCTTCCAGTTGCCTTGGCCATGACTTTCCTTCCCGAGAGATGGGTGACAGTTCATTCCGGATAGATGGGTTACACTTTCGGCCCTTTGCAAGGAGAGCAAGGTGCCTTGGAAGGAGTGTAACGTCATGGAAGAGCGGCTGAAGTTCGTCGCCCGGCTGCTGGACGCGAGAAGATGGCGGTGCTTTGCCGGGAGTTCGATATCTCGCGCAAGACCGGCTACAAGATCCTCACGCGCTACAACGACAGCGGCCTGGAGGGCTGACGGACCGATCGCGGCGGCCCTATCGCCACGCCAATCAGCTTCCGTTTCAAATCGAGAAGCTGATTGTGCGCCTCAAGCAAGACAAGCCGACATGGGGTGCGCCGAAGATACGCGAGCGGCTGGCCCGGCTGTATCCGGATGTGCACCGGCCCGCGATCTCGGCCGTGCATGCCGTGCTCGACCGCCACGGCATGGTCGAGCGCCGCAAGCGCAGGCGCAACAGGGCGACGGGGACACCACTTTCAAACGGCTGTCGCCCTAACGATCTTTGGTGTGCCGACTACAAGGGCGAGTTCGGCAGAGAACACGGCCGGGACAGGGGATCACAAACACTTGACCGTTCCAGACCCTGGCAGTGGCGCATCGATTGACCGTTGGCTCTGTTCGTGGGCACCGAAAATAGGGCCTTCTTGGTCCTCGGCAGAGAATATGGCCCGGACGGGGGATAACAAACACTTGACCGTTCCAGACTCTGGCAGTGGCGCATCGATTGACCGTCGACTCTGTTCGCGAGCGCCGAAAATACGGACGACCCCTATGGTCAAAGTGCACTTCTGACCTGCTAGGCACTGTTCGATAACTGGAGGCACCCGCTACGGTGCCCTCGTATTTAAGACACCTGTCAGTTTCAAGCCTGGACATTGACGCGTGGCGCGGCTGCCATTCGTTGACCGCCACGTCGAATTGCCCGCCAACCAGTGTACAGCCGCCGGTGGTCACATTGAGCAAAAGTGCCGAGATCAGGAGGGGTTTCATAAGGCCTCTTCGTTTGGCTTTGTTAACGACCCCTTTCTTGCAATTGTAGCTGACAGCAGCCTGAAAGCCCCCAGATATTCGCTGGCGCCGGTTCAGCCTACTGTCAGCTTCGATCAATAAGGCAGGAGCCTTGCCCTCATACCGGAGCTCGGCAGCCTGATGCGAATACTGCTCATTGAAGACGACGACGACCTTAGAAGTGCTGTGCACGATCATTTGGTGGCTGGTGGCCACGCGGTCGACTGGGCCGAGGGCCTGTCCGGAGCGCGCGGTCATGCAGCTGTGGCCGGCTACGACGTTATTTTGCTCGACGTTCACCTGCCGGACGGCAATGGCATCGACTATCTGCGGGAGCTGATCAAGGGGCTTGATACAACGCCGGTCATCATTCTGACAGCCCGCGATCGGATTTCGCATCGCATCGAGGGGCTCAACGCTGGCGCCGACGACTATTTGGTCAAGCCGTTCGATCTGGGGGAACTCTCGGCACGCATCCGTGCAGTGGCACGTCGCCAAGGGCATTTTCCGGAGCCGCAATTTTCGGTTGGGACGCTTTCCATACAGGCAGCCGAGCGACGCCTCTTCCGCGACGGGCAGGAGGTCCACCTGTCTGGACGCGAATGGGCGGTGCTCGACTGCCTTCTACGCCGGCCCGGTTCGGTCGTTTCAAAGGGGAGGATCGAGCACGCGCTTTATTCATTCAATTCGGAGTTCGAGAGCAACACAGTGGAGGTTTATGTCAGCCGGCTCCGCAAGAAGATCGGCGGGGATAGAATAGCAACCGTGCGTGGCTCCGGATACAGGCTCGTGGTCACATGACGAACTCGAACAGCATGACGAGAAAGCTGATATCGTGGTTAGGCGGGGCAACGCTCCTGGTTTGGATCGCCGCCCCAACCATTGCTGCGTTCATTTTTTGCAATAATGTAAACGAAAGTTCGGATGACTTGCTCCAGGGGAGCGCAGAGTACAGAGAACCAGAGCTGATCAAGGTCTTGAATGGAAAACACGTTGATCAATACAATAACCACTTGCCAACTTATGAAAAGTACTGGACCTATCGTGAGCAGGTTATTAATAAGTACGGGGTAGTGCTTATTTCTGAACCGGAAGAGGGTCAGCAGCCCTTCCCTGATGCTCCCCTGAGTAACGGCTTTTGGCGAAACGCTGATTACCGCGTCTACACAGAGGAGATCCAAGACGGCGTGTATCATCAGTTGGCCGAACCGCTTGATGGCCGCCGTACCACAATCGCGAAGGGCGCACTTTTTGTCTTCCTTCCGACACTCGTGCTCCTGCCCTTTAGCTTAGCTGTTTGGTGGATCGTGATCCGGCGCTCGCTGCGGCCAATCGAGGTACTGCGACAGCAGATCGGATCGCGCGACGGCGGCAATCTGTCACCAATGGACTTGGGCGATTTCCCGGCAGAGTTGGCTCCAATCGCGGCATCCGTCAATCGGCTTCTCGATCGTCTGCGGGCGGCTCTCGAGGCCGAACGCGAGTTCGCCGCAAACAGTGCGCATGAACTGCGCACGCCGATCGCAGGTTCAATCGCTCAGATGCAGAGATTAGTGGCCGAGCTTCCCAATGGGTCGGCCAAAATGCGTGCGCGCGGCATCGAGCAAGCGCTGTCGAGCCTTGGCCGCCTTGTCGAAAAAGTGCTTCAGCTCGCTCAAGCCGAATCGGGGGTTGGCATGGCGGATCACGCGATCGATCTTGTCCGATCGGTTCGGCTGGAAATCGATGACCTGAGGAAAAAGCCGCAATATGCCGGACGCCTGCATCTTAACGTCGACGGCTGCCCCACTTTGATGCGCAAAGTGGATGTCGATGCGTTTGGGATCCTCCTTCGTAACCTGATCGAGAATGCGCTGATACATGGACTGCCCACTGTTCCGACAACAGTTTCCGTCCAAACTGATGGAACCATCGCTATTGCAAACGCCGGACCGGTGGTGCCCCTCCCCGACCTCGAAGGGCTTACAAAGCGATTTAGTCGTGGTGCTACTCCTGCTGCGGGCTCAGGCCTTGGTCTACATATCGCTAACATGGTTATCCAGCGGATCGGTGGCAGTCTAGAGCTTGCGTCGCCCGCCCGCGGTCGCAATGATGGTTTCGAGGCGATCATACGAATTCCTCAATGACACCGGTGAATTCGACGACAGTTGGACACAGGGCGGATTGCTGGCAAGGCTGCTGACAGGGCGAACTGTACGGCAGTATGTATACGGCGTAGAAATCGTACTTCACACAACGCATTTCGGCCGCGGCAATCAATGCCGCTATCATCGTCTGAGCAGTTCGATCGAAGCGACACGACATGATCGGCAAAATCGAAGGCTCCGCCTCACCGCTCGCTCGATTTCGCCCGGGGAGAAAAAAGGCCATCCGAGAAAGTGCAAGCCGCCGCGCAAAGGCGACGTGTCCAATTGTCTGGGTGCCCCTGTGCGCCGGCCCGATCGGGTTGGCGCAGGTCCAGTAAGGACCCGGACCAACCATTCCATTTAGACGACCGGCAGGTTTTAATCGGCGTCCGGATCGCCGTCCCAAAATGCCCCAAGTATACGGCTAGAAAGGCTGCCAACGATCGAGCTTTGGTCGGAGGCGTGCTTGTCAGCGTCTTGGGTGCTTGACCGGCCTTTGCAATGGCCATCGCCATCGCAAGTATCGTGCGTGGCCAGTGAGACCGCAATTTCATCAGCCTGGAGCCGACCGTATCGGTGCTTTTTTATGATTTAGGGATTTTTCGTTTTCCTCTTGGATCATCACGGGTTTGGAGAGGATCTGGTGTTAAGTGCCATTCGGAGCGCCGGCGAACGGCCCGAAATTAATGTGGTCGAGTGATGAAGCCTCCCGAATGCGTTAAACGAGACCCTTTATGGCGGCCCTGGCTGACAACAGTCTGAAAGCTGCAAGCGGCATGCGAAAATGGGGCGATCCTGAATGACGACAGATGCTATCAACATGAAAGAGGCTCGCCCTGAAAGCTGAGCACGCTTTATGCTCAGGCTGCTGACAAGGCCAAAGCAGCGTAAGTGCGTAGTGAAATCCAAGGTCCACATGGGTCGTCGCGCGTCCCATGCGCCTGGGAAGGCGCCGGCCCGGCCAAGCTTTCCCAGCTCGTCCGCATGATGCTTCGCTGAGCGTCAATGGACGTTGGCGCGAGACCAAGGCGTCGTGCGTTGCAATCCGGACGGTCCAGGGTATCAGGAGTTTCACGGCCTCGGCCCGCTTGGCTGGCCACAGTTGAAGCTCCAACGTACCGGCTGGCACCGGGAAATTGGGCTCTGCGCTGCCTCAACGCTGATGGCACGGTCAATGCTTGCCTACCGATGGGGCCGCCCATGCCGTGATGCTGTCGGTCGACGTTCGCAAACCAGACCCTCGCGAGACCCAGCGAAGGGGCTCGCCGGTACGACGAGGGACCTTACCTCTTTATGCGCGGCATCATTATCGAGGATGACATGTTGCCTTACACGTCGTCCCTCGCGCTCGGGTCTTTGTGGGGCGGATGAAGTCCTGATCGCGGTGGCACTGCTGCATGTTTGCGTAAGACCCATCCAGTCACGATCGCGCTGTCCTTCGATGTCGCGGTGCTGATAGGCGGGCAGATCGGTGTGCGCGGCGCCCGCCAAAGGATCGTCGTCACGCCGGAGGAGGCGAGCGTCATAGCCGGCGCGCCGGCGAAAGGCGCTTTCTGTCGGATGCCCGACAATGTCGGATATCGCAAGTATCAAGGTTGGATCAAACCTTGCGAATCGGGGCTTTCTTACTTGGCACGGGGCATGCTCAGGTATCCGCAAACACCCAATGGATAACGAGCAGACTTCCCATGGCCTCACCATGCCGAAAGTTTCCCGGACGCATCCAAAGATGAGGCTCGCGTCAGGCCCAGCAACACGCTGACGGCTCATGTGGCTCGGCGTCGCGTGCCGATCCACTTTCTCCCAATAGGCGTTCGGGAGACATAGATCCTTCAAAATGAGGAACAGATCACTTTGCCAGGAACGCAGCCCATAACCCCACTCTCCCTACCAGAACTACCAAGCAAGCCCCGCACTCATGGGCTTCGCAGGACGTCCGTTGCGTCCGAGTTGGTCGGCGCGGGGCCGGCTCCGATCCCCGTCGCATGGGAGGACGGCAAGGCGAGGGATTTCGTGCTCGACAACGGCATGGAGGTGGTCGTCATTCCCAACCACCGGGCGCCGATCGTCACCCACATGGTGTGGTACAAGATCGGCAGCGCCGACGAGCCGCCGGGCAAATCCGGCATCGCCCATTTCTTCGAGCATCTGATGTTCAAGGCGACGACCAACCATGCGGGCGGCGAATTCGACCGCGCAGTGTTCGAGATCGGCGGCTCCAACAACGCCTTCACCTCCTCCGACTACACCGCCTTCTATCAGACAGTGGCGCCGTCGGCGCTCGAGCTGATGATGAGCTTCGAGGCCGACCGAATGCGAAACCTCATCCTGACCGACGATGTCGTCAAGACCGAGCGCGATGTGGTCATCGAGGAGCGCCGCTCAAGCACCGACACCAACCCGCAGGACGTTCTCCATGAGGAGATCGACGCGACGCTGTGGCAGAACCACCCCTATCGCATCCCGATCATCGGCTGGATGCAGGAGATCGAGCAGCTGAACCGCGTCGACGCCACCGTCTTCTATGAAAAGTACTACTGGCCCAACAACTCCGTGCTGATCGTGGCCGGCGATGTCGAACCGGACACGGTGCGGGCGCTGGCCGAAAAGACCTATGGCAAGGTGGCGCGCGGACCTGACCTGCCGCCGCGCATCCGGCCGGTTGAGCCCGAGCAGAACACCAGGCGCACCGTCACGCTCTCAGACGCCCGCGTCAGCGTGCCCAGTTTTTCGACGCAGTGGGTGGTGCCGTCCTACCACACCGCCAAGCCGGGCGAGGCCGAAGCGCTCGACCTGCTGGCCGAAATTCTCGGCGGCGGTAACCGCGGCCGGCTCTACCAGGCGCTCGCTGTCCAGCAAGGTATCGCTTCCAGCGCCCGCGTCTATTTCCAGGGCACTATGCTCGACGACACCAAGTTCGCCATCTATGGCGCACCGCGCGGCGATGCCAAGCTGGCTGATCTCGAAGCGGCGGCCGCTGCCGAAGTTGCCCGCATTGCCGAGGATGGTGTCAGCAACGAGGAACTAGGCAAGGCCAAGGACCACTATTTGCTCAATATGATCTTTGCGGAAGACAACCTGGACTGGCTCGCCAGCATCTACGGCTCGACGCTGGCCACCGGCGGTACCGTGAAGGATGTCGAGGAACGGCCGAATCGCATCCGCAAGGTTACCCCCGAGCAAATCAAAGCAGTTGCCGCCCGCTATCTCGCGTTCGACCGTTCGACCACGGGCTATCTCTTGCCCAAGACGGAGAATCAAGAGATGACGCTCGGCGCTCGGCCCCATGCTGCGATGAACATCCAGGAGGTGAAGTCCGAAAAGGGCATCATCGCCTGGCTGGTGGAGGACCACACAGTGGAAATCGTCAACATCGGCTTTGCCTTCAAGGGCGGCACCAAGCAGGACCCGGTCGGGAAGGAGGGGATGGCCAAACTGATGGCCGGCCTGTTCATCGAAGGCGCTGGCCATTACGACAGCGGTGCCTTCCAGGTGAAGCTCGACCATGCCGGCGCCGAAATGAGTTTGGACGCGCAAAGCGACGACATCTACGGATCGATGTGCATGCTTTCCAAAAAGCAGGACGCGGCGTTCGGCCTGCTTCGGCTCGCGCTGAACGCGCCGCGCTTCGAGCAGGGGCCGATCGATCGCGTCCGCGCCGAGATTGTCTCCCGCATCGTCGGCAGCGAGCGAGACCCTAACGCCATCGCTCAGCGCAAATGGCTGCGCGCGATCTATGGCGCGCATCCTTGTTCAAGGCTGGGAGAAGGCACAAAAGAGAGCCTGCCCGGCATCACGCCGTCCGACCTCCGCGCCTTCCACCAGGCCATTTTCGCTCGCGACGGGCTCCATATTGCCGTGGTGGGTGACATTGACGCGAACACGTTGAGGGAAAGGCTTGACCAGCTGTTTGGTGATTTGCCTGAGCAACAAACCCTCGTCCCCGTCTACGATGTCGCGCCGAAACTCGGTCAACTGGTGGAGGAGAACTACGACCTGCCGCAGACTTCGCTGACGTTGGCCTGGCCTGGCGTGAAGCCTAGCGCGCCGGATTTCTACGCGGCCGTGCTGCTGAACGACATCCTTGGCGGCTCATACTTGACTTCCCGCCTTTACGAGGAGGTACGTCAAAAACGCGGCCTTGCCTATCACGTCAGCTCTGAACTAACCCTTGACTCGCTTCTGGTTACGACAGAGACACGCTCGGACTGCGCTGCCCAAACACTGAGCATCGTGCGAGATGTGGTAAAGCAGATGGCGCAGCAAGGACCGACCGGGGCCGAGCTCAAGGCGTCGAAGAAGCACCTGATCGGCGCCTATGCCATCGACCAACTGGGCTCGACCCGCTCGATTGCAGACCGGCTCCTGGATTTGCAGATTCACAAGGCCGACGTCGACTACAACCAGCGTCGCGCCCGCAGCATCGGTCGGGTGACGCTCAAACAGGTCAAGGCGGCGGCCAAAAAGCTGCTTTCGGCCGAGCCCGCCATTTTGGTGGTCGGCCCGCCGCTGGGCGGCAAGGATGAGTAAAGAAACTCATCTCACCTTCCTTCTTCATCGGGGCTTCTCGTGGGAAGAGCGAATGTGGAGGCCCGTGGGCCAAGCAGATCATGCAGACGCGCGGAGTCGTTTTCGCCGACCTTGCGCGGCATTGGCGGTCCGGCGGCCTCTCGCCGAAATGGCGCTCCTCAGCATGTATGCCGCCTTTTTGCAGAATTCAGTCGCATGCCACCAGCAGGCATGGTGGATGAAGCAAACATCCGACTGCTTAATCCATCAATTGATGAACCGCGGGCACTCAAACTAACGAAACTGCTGTCTTTTCATCGGGCTAGCGTGGTCTACCAGCTGCTTTGCCGAGGCCCTACGACGAACCCACTGGTGCAGAATACACACTGACGGCCTGTCGACCTGGATGTTCGCTGCGTTGAGGAGGAATCCGGTATTGCCCCTGTGCCTGCCGATGATCCGCCGTCTGAAATCCCCGCACCTGTTTGGAGCCATCGACCGCCTGCCGGCACTCGGCAGACCAGTTGGCAATAAGACGTTCGAGGTCGTCAATCCGTCGACCGGCGAAGTTTTGGCAGAGCTTCCCGATATGGGCGTGGAGGAGACACGTGCTGCGGTAGACAAGGCCTATGTTGCGCAGTCGGGATGGGCCGCGTTGACGGCCCGAGAACGTAGCGACGTTCTTTGGCGATGGCATCAGCTGATCATCGACCATGCAGGCGATCTCGCCGCGATTCTGACTGCGGAAATGGGCAAGCCGCTTGCCGAAGCCATTTCAGAGGTATCGCATGCGGCGGCGTATCTGCAATGGTATGCCGAGGAGGCCAATCGCGTCTATGGCGAGACGATCTCGGCACCCTCGACAGACCGCCGAATGCTAGTGATCAAGCAGCCCATCGGCGTTGTTGGCACGATCACGCCATGGAATTTCCCGGCCTCCATGGTGGCGCGCAAAATCTCGCCGGCCTTGGCTGCGGGCTGCACAATCGTGCTCAAGCCCGCTGAACAGACGCCGCTCGTGGCTGGCGCAATGTTCGCCCTCGCCCATCAGGCCGGCTTTCCCGATGGCGTGGTCAACCTGATCTATGCGTCCGAAGGTGATCGCGTGGGCCGTGAACTCTGCACCAATTCCAAGATTCGAAAGATCAGCTTCACCGGTTCGACCGAGGTCGGACGGCTGCTGATGCGTCAGTGCTCTGACCAGATCAAGAAGGTCAGCCTTGAACTCGGCGGCAATGCACCTTTCATCATCTTCGATGATGCCGACATTGACGGTGCTGTTGACGGTGCGGTCCAGGCGAAGTTCCGCAATGCCGGCCAGACCTGCGTTTCCGCGAACCGCATTTACGTCCAATCGAGCGTTCACGATGAGTTCGTCAAGAAATTCGTGGAAAGAATCCGGCACTTGTCGGTTGGCGACGGATTCGATGCCGGAGTGGACATCGGACCGCTCATCGACAAGCATGCTCTGGCCAAGATCGAGTCTCACGTCGCAGATGCCATTGCGAAAGGCGGCACAATACGATGCGGGGGCCAGCGTATCGGCAAGAATGGCACGTTTTTCGAACCCACGGTCCTCACCGAGATTTCCAGCGTCATGGCAGTCGCGCAAGAGGAGACATTCGGGCCGCTCGCGCCGATCATTCGCTTCAACGATGCGGATCAGGTCGTGCGCGAGGCCAATGACACGATATACGGCCTCGCCGCATACTTCTATGCCTCAAACCTGAAGCGGGTCTGGCGTGTGGCAGAGGCTCTGGAATATGGCATGGTTGGCATCAACACGGGACGCATGTCCTCGGAGGCGGCACCGTTTGGCGGGATCAAACAATCCGGCATCGGGCGGGAGGGTTCCCGTCATGGCCTCGAGGACTATCTGGAAATGAAATATCTTTGCATGGGCGGGATTTGAAACCTGCTGCACTGTCTCTCCGCCCCACCGGGGGGCGGCCTGCGGTCAATGCCGCCACCTAATTGGAAGTTCCAAACGCCGTTGACCTGAAACACGGATGCCCGGCAGGAGACTGAGCTCGCTGTCGGGCCGGACATGCCTTGGGAGGGCATAAGTCAGCGCTCCTAGGGCCGATGGGCCACTCAGTTCGTGCGCCTTTTGCCGATTGCGTTGCATGTGCCGTGCCAAGCCAAAAAGCATTGATAAACCGCCGATGGATCAGCTTTTGCCCTGTTGCGCATTCTACATTGTGGGATATGCGACAATGCCCAAGCGGTTGAATCGTCGTGTTGCAGAACCCCAGACGGGTCATGACTGCTATTCTTAGGACAGTGCGCAGCAAGCCGCTACTCGCTGCACTCCAGGCACACCATTTCCATAATCAAGCGGTGGGTGCTATGTTGACCGAGCTGTCGACCAGGGAACGGTGTGAGGCCTCAGATCCCTCCATATTGTTGCACCCGCCGGTCCAACAGGACTGCAGGTCCGGCCTCAAAGGATCTTGGCTGCTATGGCGACATTGCGGTGCACGCCGCTTTCCGACCAATGATGTGCGTCCAGGTCGAGGCCGGCCCTAATGAACCACCGCCTTGGCACCCTCGCCCATCTCATTTCGGCATCGACAAGCTAGACCAGAGCGCACTTGCAAGGCGCCATGCAGTCCTGTCGGCGGGCGAACTGTTGGTGACGGGTACAGCTGCGAGCGAACGTTCATCCACCGACGCACAGCGCGGACTGTCGCTTTTCAAATTAGGAAATCTCTGTAGCCACCATTCATGAGCGCGCGGCCACGCGAGACGGCCCGACGGATGCGGTCGCGCAGATGATCGCGAGGATCCGCCCAGTCGGCATGGACGCGCCGTTGACCGATGAGAACTTCGGCGAGCTCGCGATGAGGTGCTCCGGCGAGCGAACCGTCGAGCGCACGAAGAACGAAGGACAAACGAACGCCGCGCTTTTCCGGCGCAAACAAGCGGGGGGGCAACTGTTGCCCTAGACTGAGAGCATTGAGGCACTCCAGTCCCCTCAGTCGATGCTTTAAAAGCACCGCGGGCCAGATGGCTTGCGTATGCAGGCAAACAGGGTGGAGGATATTCGCGCCCGAGACGGCGAGCTGCAGCGCGTGGTCCGCATTGCGAAGAAGAACATGCTGGCTCTTGTCGGGCGCCAGCAGGACGATTGCACGACAGGGCAATGCCGAGAGTTCGAACGGCGGTGTCGGCGACGAGGCAGGCAACCGTTCCGCAATGACCGGCAGCACATGGACGCACCAGAGCGGACACCAGAATACGACCGAAGCGCGGCCACAAGACTCCGCGAAACAGAACACCCCAGCGTGACAGGTCGCCGGCCGACGCGACCATATCGAGAAAGGATTGGAGAGACCAAGTCTTGCAATGCTGGCGCGCAGCGGTCAGATCGCGCTGGAACGCTGGATTGCGGCGTAAGAACTCCCAAGCCCACTCCCGCAGCGTCAGGCCAGCGGTGTAGTCGTATGATCTTTCATCCCGCCAATCGGCCTGATCCGCGCCAGTCAGGAGATTCATGACTGACATCCCCTGCCCGCGCCTGCGTGCGTCGAAACATTATGCCACTTCGCAAAGCATCGGCGAAGGCAGCAGACGTCGAAGACCCCGTTTCGTTGAAGCGTCAGCCATCGCCACTGTCGGCGACAGAAGATGTGCCCAAATTGCCACCAGACCGTCGAACTGGCACAGCGACGGCCAGCGCGACCTGGAATTGATCCCGTAACGGTCATCGGCTCCTGCGTCGCGATCCAGACGTCCCTTGAAGGCGCAGTAGCGCGGCAGTGGATCGCACGCTGCTTGTCGGCAAGTTGTCGTAGCGGCGGCGCCATAGGCACGGTCATCGGAGGGTCTCCTGCGGCAAGCTTTCGCCATTGGAGGCCAATCTCCCCGCTAGGGCAGCCTGTGCAGTTGCACAGGTGAAGCGGATCAATCAGGGGGAGCCATGGCGGAAACTGGATGATGGCGGCTTGAGGAGAGCGGCGTATCGAGGCGGGTGATGAAGCCTGCCAGTACCTCTCAAGGAGAGTGATACGCCATGAACGAGACTATCAACACATTGTTCGCCTTCGTCAGCCCGACGAAATCGATGATACCCTGACGGATGTACTTCGCAGCGGCGCGCGCAAATTGCTTGCGCATGCGATCGAGATGGAGGCCGAGGCGTATGCCAAGGCGGTCGACTGCCTGACGAAAGATCATATTGCGTCGCTGGCGCTCTACGATTTCCCCGCCCAACACTGGGATCATCTGCGAACGTCCAATCCCATCGAAAGCGTCTTTGCAACCGTTCGCTATCGCACGGTGCGTACCAAGGGCTCGCTATCCTCGAAAACCGCCCAGCTGATGGTCTTCAAGCTGTTGGCCGCGGCCAGGAAGTGGCGACGATTGAAAGGACAAAATCAGTTGCCGAAACTCATCGCAGGTGCCAGGTTCCTGGACGGAATCCAGGTCATCGAAACGAAGCCGCAGAGCGCCGCTTGATCAGCCTCGTCACCCAAATTCCAGCATAGCTCCATCGGAACTGCCAGCCTTCCTTGCCGATCAGGCGCATATCAGCGCTGACGATACCGAGGACGGCGATGGCGGTCACCTCCAGGCCGCCGAGTAACGACCCTCAAAACACCGCACTGGTCGAGGCCAGCCTGAACCGGTATCTTGTGCCTGCCCTCGGGAGTCGCTCTATCCACCATGTGATCGACACCGACATTGCTAACATCACCAAGAAGATCGTCGCCGGGGGTCACCCGCAAGCGGCTAACACGGCCTTCTGGTGTATGCGGGCATTTTTCAACTGGTGTCGCAAACCGCCGCAACGGCTCATCCGCGGTTTCCCCGCGAGGGATTGGAAAATCCGGATCCGGCCCCGATCGTCAAGCGCAAGCGAGTGGTGAACGATGCCGAACTGGCGGCTATATGAACGGGCTGTGAGCCCGAACCGGGCGATATCGGCTATTCGTTCGGCTCCATCGTCAAGCTGCTCATTCTGACCGGACAGAGGCGTACGGAAGTTGCCGCGATGCGTTGGTCCTCAACCTTGAAGCCGGAACATGGAACTATCGGGTGACCGCACGAAGAACGAAGAGCCTACGCTTATTCCGCTGTCCACACTGGCGGTGTCGGTCCCCCAGACGGTACCGAAGACCAATGACACGTTTTTTTCCCTGCGAGGGGCAACGAAAGAAGCCACTTCTCAGGCTACGCGAAGGGCAAGAAGGCTCTAGACGGCAAGGTCAATACTGACGGGGTGGCTTTGGAGAACTGGACCCTTCACGATCTGCGCAGGACGCTCGCGACAAATCTCGGCAGGCGGCAGGTATTGCCACACGTCATCGAGCACATACTGAATCACAAGGCGGCGTCCTTGACAGACATTGGCGAAATCTACAATCTCTATAGCAACGTCAAGGAGAAGCGCGAGGTGTTGCAGATGTGGTCAAATCACATCGAATGGCTGATCAAGCAGGCTGCGGATGACGCTCTGGCGGCGTAGCTGCTGGCATGGGCGGAAGATGC
>NZ_RZRO01000057.1:2254-44409 GCF_003997975.1 Mesorhizobium sp. M7A.F.Ca.US.005.03.1.1 | reverse complement strand
ACCCAGGGCAACGGCCTTGGCAGCAATGACATGCATCAGCGGGCCTCCCTGCAGGCCAGGGAACACCGCCGAATTCAGCTTCTTGGCGATGTCCTGGTTGTTGGTCAGGATCATGCCGCCGCGCGGGCCGCGCAGCGTCTTGTGCGTCGTGGTGGTGACGATATCGGCGACCTCCACCGGGTTGGGATGCACGCCGCCGGCGACCAGGCCGGCGAAATGCGCCATGTCGACCATCATCAGCGCGCCGACGGCATCGGCGATCGCCCGGATGCGCTTGAAGTCGATGATGCGCGGATAGGCCGATCCACCCGCGATAATCAGCTTTGGCCGTGTTTCCCGCGCCTTGGCCTCTAGCTCCTCATAGTCGATAAGGCAGTCGCTCTGGCGCACGCCGTATTGCACGGCGTTGAACCATTTTCCCGACAGTGTCGGCCGGGCACCGTGCGTCAGATGCCCGCCGGCGGCGAGCGACAGACCCATGAAGGTGTCGCTCGGCTTCAGCATGGCGAGCATCACCGCGCCATTGGCCTGGGCGCCGGAATGCGGCTGCACATTGGCGTGCGCCGCGCCAAACAGCCGGCAGGCCCTGTCGATGGCAGCCGCTTCGGCCAGATCGACATATTGGCAGCCGCCGTAGTAGCGGTGCCCCGGATAGCCCTCGGCATATTTGTTGGTCATCACCGAGCCTTGTGCCTCCAGCACAGCCGGCGAAACGATATTTTCGGATGCGATCAGCTCGATTTCGGACCGCTGCCGGCCCATCTCGCGTGCAATCGCATCGGCGACCACCGCATCCTGGAGCTTGAGGTTCCTCTGGAAAAAGCCGGTCATTCTGCTCGTCTCCTGGCGGCAAAAGGCGGACACGGTTTTCGGCGTCGCCATGCCTGGTGTTGGAACTGAAACGGGGAGCTAGTTCACTGCGTCAGGCGGGGTGCGGCCTTCGAAGAAGGCCGACAGATTGTCGATCACCCGCATGCCCATTGCGATGCGCGTTTCGCTGGTGGCGCTACCCAGATGGGGCAGCAGCACGACATCTTCACGCTCCGTCAAGGCGCGCGGCACGGACGGCTCCGTCTCGAACACGTCGAGCCCGGCACCAGTAATCCGACGCTCACGCAGCGCCTGGACCAGTGCGTCCTCATCCACCACATCGCCGCGCGCGGTGTTGATCAGGAAGGCTGATTCCTTCATGCGGGCAAGACGACGTTCGTTGATGAGGCGGGTGTTTTCGCCACCGCCCGGACAATGCAGCGACACGAAATCCGAGGCCGCCAGCACCTCGTCCACAGTCGCCAGCTGCCGCGCCGGCATGCCGGGGTGGGGAACCGGCTGGCTGTCGAAGAAGACGACCTCCATGCCGAAGCCGAAGTGACAGCGCCTGGCCATGGCCTGGCCGATCCTTCCCATGCCGATGATGCCGACGGTCTTGCCGCTGACCTGGGTGCCGCAGAGATGCGTCGGCCGCCAACCGGTCCATTTGCCGGAGCGCAGCTCGCGCTCGCCCTCTCCGGCACGGCGCGCGCACATCAAAAGCAGCGTCATGGCGAGATCGGCGGTGGCATCGGTCAACACGGCGGGCGTGTTGGTGACGATCAGCCCTGCTGCGCTGGCAGCGGCAATGTCGATGTGGTTGAAGCCGACACCGAAATTGCCAAGTATTCTTGCCCTGACCCCGCCTGCAAAGAGATCCGCGCCAAGCCGGTCGGTTACGGTCGGCAGCACGGCATCGGCAAGCAGCAGGGCCTGGCGAAGCTCTTGTTGCTCATAGGGCCGATCGGCTTCATTCAGCGTGACATCGAAATGGTCGCCAAGGCGCTGTTCGACCTCATGCGGCCAGCGCCGGGTAACGATTACCTTCGGTTTGCTCATGGCTACGATCCTCTCAAGCCGCGCGTTCGTGCCGCGGCTGCAAGGTCCGGCCGATCTCGGCGCGGTACCATTCCTGCGCAGCGGCAACACCGGAGCCGGCCTCGATTCGGGCTCCGGCGTCGCGTAACGACATTTCCGCCGAGGCCAGGGCGGCGAGGCACATGACCTCGTTGAGGTCGCCGAGATGGCCGATGCGGAACACGCGGCCAGCCACCTTGCTGAGGCCCGCGCCGAAGGATGTGCGATATCTGGAATATCCGTTGGCGATGACCTGTCTGGCATCGACGTCCTCGGAGACGACGATCGCCGAAACCGTATCCGACCACCATTTTTCCTCGTTGGCGCAGAGCTTTAGTCCCCACGCATGCACGCCGCGGCGCACACCTTCGGCGAGCCGGTGGTGCCGGGCAAAAATCTGCTCCAGTCCCTCGGCAAAGATAAGGTCGAGGCTGGCTCTCAGGCCAAGCAGCAACTGCGTTGGCGGCGTATAGGGGAAGAAGCCGGTCTTGGACGAAGCCTGCATATCCTCGAAGCTGAAATAGCAACGCTCCATGCGCGACTGCTTGTGCGCTTCCAGACCCTTGGCGCTCACCGCCAGGATGCCGAGACCGGCAGGCAGCATCAGCCCTTTCTGCGAACCGGTGATGGCGAGGTCGACGCCCCATTCGTCCATCCGGAAATCGATCGAGCCGATCGAGCTGACGCCGTCGACGAACAGCAGCGCATCGTGAGCCGTTTCGTCGAGCGCGGCACGCACGCCGGCGACGTCGGACGTCACGCCGGTCGCGGTCTCGTTGTGGGTGGCGAATACCGCCTTGATCTTGCTGCCCTTGTCGTCGCCCAGCCGTTGCCGATAGGCGTCGAGCGGAACCCCCTCACCCCATTCGACATCGATGCAATCGACCTCAAGTCCAAGGCGCTCGGCCATATCGACCCACAGGTGCGAGAACTGGCCGAAACGCGACATCAGCACCCGGTCGCCACGATTGAGCGTGTTGGAGATCGCCGCTTCCCAGGCACCGGTGCCTGAGCCCGGAAAGATGAAGACGCTGCCGGTCTCGGTCTTGAATATCCGCTTCAGGTCGCGAAACAAGGGCAGCACCAGTTCCGGAAAATCCGGTGCGCGCATATCCTGCATCGGCACGTTCATGGCCCGCCGCACAGCGTCGGGAATGTTGGTCGGACCCGGGATAAAGAGATGCGCCGTTCCATTTTTCATGATCTGGTTCTCCTGTTGATATGAGCATCGCCACACACGGGTCGGTGTTGCCGCCTTACGCGAACACAACCGTTTTTCGTCCGTTGATCATCACGCGGGCTTCGAGGTGCCGTTTGATGGCACGCGCCAGAACGCGGCTTTCGATGTCACGGCCGGCCGCGATAAAATCCTCGACGCTCATGGAATGCGTTACCCGCTCGGTTTCCTGCTCGATGATCGGCCCCTCGTCGAGTTGGGCGGTCACATAGTGAGCCGTGGCGCCGATCAGCTTCACTCCGTGCTCGAAAGCCTGGTGATACGGCCGCGCGCCCTTGAAGCTTGGCAGGAACGAATGGTGGATGTTGATGACCTTGCCGAACAGGCGCCCCGCGAGGTCGTCGGAATACACTTGCATGTAGCGAGCCAGGACGACGAGGTCGGCGCCGACGTCCTCGATCACCGCCAGCATCCGGCCTTCCTGTTCCTGCTTGTTCTCCTTCGAGATGGGCAAGACGTGGTAGGGAATGCCAGCCCATGCCGCAGTTTCGCGGCTGTCTTCGTGGTTGGAGATGATCGCTGCGACCTCGGCTTCGAGCCAGCCAACACGGATCTGGTAGATGAGGTGAAGCAATGCATGGTCAAACTTCGAGACCATGATGACGATTTTCGGCCGACGGCTCCGCTCAAGCAGGCGGCTGCTCAGGCCGAAGCGATCCACCACAGGCGCAAGTCCCTTGGTGATGGCATCGGCAGACACCCAGGCGGGCGCCGAAAAGGCAATGCGCATGAAGAAACGGTTCGAGGCCCTGTCCCAATGCTGGCTGCTTTCAGCAATGTTCGTGCCAAGGTTGGCGAGTTCGGTCGTCACTGCCGCTACGATCCCGGC
Source organism: Mesorhizobium sp. M7A.F.Ca.US.005.03.1.1 (assembly GCF_003997975.1). NCBI lineage: Bacteria > Pseudomonadati > Pseudomonadota > Alphaproteobacteria > Hyphomicrobiales > Phyllobacteriaceae > Mesorhizobium > Mesorhizobium sp. M7A.F.Ca.US.005.03.1.1. Next base: position 40,456 of record NZ_RZRO01000057.1, on the reverse strand, counting down.
CTGGTCTTCGCAGGACAGCGTCAGAATGAACGACAGTCGAAGCGCTGCACAATTCATCGTTCGTTGACCCGCGGCCAGCACGCCTCGCGATAATCGGCGAACCAGGCAAGCGTCTTTTCCCATCCGCCGAATGGGAAGAAATGGAGGTGTAGTGGCGCGGTCGGCGCCGGGTAGCTTGCCGCCATGGTTTGTAAGATCTCGGCTGGGTTCCGGTCGGCCACGATGTTGAAGAGGCCGCTGGCGGAACGCCGCAGCGCCGCGATCGAAGGGCCGACACCGCACATCATGGCGAACCGGATGAGTTTGGTAAGGCTGGTCACACCGGCCAGACCAACATGAACCGGCAGCCCGGGATGCGCCGTATGCAGACTGCTCGCCCAGGCGGCGATCATGTCGCCATCGAAGGCGAATTGCGATACGACCCTGGCTTCCAGCGACTGCTCGGCACAGATGTCGAGCTTGCGCCGCAATGCGTCCGTCAGCACGGCTTCGACGATGCTTGGATGCCCTTCCGGATAGCCGGCAACGAAGGCGGTTCGTATCGCACTGTCTTTGACCACGGGATGGGCGAGCAACTGGGTTGCCTCTCCCAACGGCCCCGGAAAGAGAGCCGGATTGCCGCCAAGAAAGAGCGCTTCGCTTATCCCGTTTCGACTGTGGGCGGTGACAAGATCGATATAGTCCTGCTCCGAATTGAAGTTCCGCGCGCCCAGATGTGGCACCGGCACAAAGCCCAACTCCTTGATCCGGCGCGCTGCTTCGATTTGCAAAGCCTCGGGCTTGCCGGGAAGGTGAGTAAGAAAGACGCGCGAGCCAAGCGGGAAGCAGTCGGCTGGTGGCGCAAAGGTGGGTGCCTGCGCCGGTGCCAGTTCGATCGACACCTCCGCGTCGAACACAAATGTAGCCGAACCTCGCGTCTGGATAAGCTCTTGGCGCATGTCGTTCATGATCTTTCCAGGTCTCTCCCGACCAGCTTCACGATTTCGCGGCACCGTAGGCCGCGGCAATGGGAGCCGGGCAGACCAGCTGCCCGGCTTGTCGTCACGGGAGGATGCAACGACAGGACTCTCAGTTCTGAAACAGCGTTTCGCTAACCGTTGGCGGCGCGTTTGAGCGACAGGAACGGCAGCGCCACGACACGCGCCCTGACATCGGCCGCCACGCCATCCTTGTTCCACTTCAGCGTGAGCTCGGTGCCGGTCTCGGCGGCCTCACGCCGCAGATGGCCGAAGCCGATCATCCTGCCGGTCGAAGGTGACCAGGCGACGCTGCTGGCGTGCCCAACTTCCTTGCCGCCGCGAAAGGCTTTCAGCGGATACCACTGCACGCGCCGCAGATTTCCGGGCGCATTGCTCTCAAGCCCCTTGCCGTCGAGGGCTTGCGACCAGTCGATGTCGAGCCCGACGAGCTGGCGATGGTCACCCGTGTTCGACATGCGCTGCAGCGCCGCCTTGCCGATGAAATCGGCCTTGCGAAAGTCGACCAGCCGGCCCAGGCCGAGGTCGAAGGGCGACGCACGATACTTTCCAGCTGCCTGAATGCTGGCGCCGCCATGGTCTGGGCCGGCACTTGTATAGTCGTAGCCAACGATCAGCAGCCCGGCTTCGAGACGTGCTATGTCGAGCGCCCAGGCGCCGGCAGGAAGGATGCCAAAAGGCTTGCCTGCCGCCTCGACCGCGTCCCACACGGCGGCGCCGTCATCCGCCTTGACCCACAATTCATAGCCATGCTCGCCGGTAAAACCCTGGCGCAGGATCTCGACCCGTCTGCCGGCAATTGTGACGATGGCCAAGCGAGAGAACGGCAATTCCTGCACGGACTGGGTGACAGCCTCCAGCACTTCGCGGGAACGCGGTCCCTGCAAGGTGAGGATGCCGTAGCTATCGGATATGTCGGTGACACGGACGTCGAGGCCTTCGGCATGCTGCTTCCACCAGGAAAGGCCGGGATCGGCGGAAACGCGGAAGGTGGTTTCGTCCATGCGGAAAACCAGACCGTCGCCGACGACATGGCCGTTCTCGTCGCACCACGGTGCATAGTAGATCTGGCCGACCTGCAGCTTCTTGATGTCGCGCGGGATGAGCGCATCCATCATCCTCTCGGCATCCGGACCGGCAATGACATATTTCGACAGTGGTGACATGTCGCCCATGGCCACCCTGTTGCGGATAGCCGCCAGTTCCTCGACCATATCGGAGTAGCAATCGACGACCATGTTCCTGTCCCAGCGCATCCAGAGTGCGTTCTGGTTCAGTGGCGCCGTCCGTTCGACGAAGGGCGTGCCGCGAAAGGCGACATGGGCATCTGCCACCACGCTCAGGCCGGACGTGAATTTGATGTCGTTCATTCCAGGTCTCCTCCCAGTCGCAAGGCACTTTGCTGCGACATTCGACGACAACGGGTGAGGAACAGCGCACCTCGCGCCATGGAAACGAAACCATCCAAGCGCAGACCGCAGGGACGGCTTCCTGCGAGCAGCAACCCGCTCAGTCAGATGTCTCTTGCCTCATCCGTATCTTGGGTGAGACTTTCACTTCGCAGCGTTTTTCGGAATGCCCCCGGTTGCCGACGGCATACCCGCAGTTCAACCTGAATATTTGAAGCCGCCGTCGGATTGCTTTCGCTGTCAGCCTTCACCGGCAAATGCTCGCTTGCGGTCGACCAGGTAACGCCGTCGCACCGCACAAGCTCGGCCCGTTCAGCCGTAGCATCGAAGCCTGAATTGGCAGCTCGACGCGTGGGGGGAAAGGCGGTAGCGCGCTGGCGCTACCAAATTTCTCACCCAGGAGTGCGGTGAGACGTCCGGCGATTTCGACTTCGATTCCGCGGATCATCGTGCGATCGAATGCTGGCATTTCAACCAGGTCCAGCATCGCCTCCGCAGAATCGTCAGCCGGCCTGCTACGCTGCGAGGGAGCCCGCCGGTCCGTCGTAGATTATAGCAATATGTATATTAGCTATTCCTTGACAATCGATGTGGGCTCTGGTTTCCTGATTTTACGGGTATTTAACCAAGTTCGTTGCGTTTTTTACGGACGGTGTTCGCATGTCAACAGTGGTTGTCGCGGACCCGCGGGGGGTATATCTCGCCGGTCTGGAATGGGTGTTGCAGAAGGCTGGACACGATGTTGTCGCCCAGTGTCGCCGCCCTGTGGACGTTCTCGCTCATGTGGAGCGCCATCAACCTGATATCGTCATCGTCGGCGTGGATCTCGCGGACCAGCAGACATCAGGTCTTTCCTCACGGCTGAAGGCCGGCAACAGCGCTCTCGGCATCATCTTCATCGTGCAGCCAACCGGCAGGCTCGATGTCAAGGAAATACAGACACTCGATGTCGACGGCCTGTTTCTGGACGGCATCAGCCACCGCTTTCTCATCGAATGCGTGAATGCGGTGGCGGCGGGCAAGAAGTGGATCGACAACAAGATCGTCCAGCAGCTGCTGATGCCTGGCTCGCAGCCGCAGCCAATGTCCCGGCTGACCGGGCGGGAGACCGAGATCGCCGATCTCGTCTCGCGCGGGCTGCGCAACAAGACCATCGCGCAGCGGCTGCATTTATCCGAAGGCACGGTGAAGATGCACCTGCATCACGTCTACGAGAAACTGCATCTCGGCGGCAGGGCGGAACTGGCCTGGATGACGCACGGCAAAGGCGTCGAGCGTCCAGGAACGGGCCGAACCGGCCTGCTCTGACCGCCCCTCTCCCCTCTCACGGACATTGTACGCAAGGCAACGGCCGGAAAGCCGTCCGACGGCATCTTCCTTGCGCCGTCGCGGCCTCTCCCAGCGCCCGCCAGCCTGATCTATCGAAGGATATATATCGTTCGATCAGGTGCGGACATTGACCGCAATACTATCGAAGCGGGAATGGACGCGCCCTCTTCGCCGGCGGCACATTGCAGGATTAAAGGCCGCAATTCAGCGGGTCAGCGGGTGCACTCGGGTAGGGGCATCCAGCATCTGGGGAGGGGAACCCCTTTTCTTGGTGCGTTCAAAAAGGGGAGAATCTCCATGGCACTCGACATCACAACTCAAGAAATCATCATCGACGAGACCATCGGCCTTCAGGACGATGATGTTAACCCGTCCGTCCCGCCGCACATCACCAACACCACGCTGCAGTATCTCCTGAGCCTCGACGCTCCGGGCGGACTGACTTCACCGGAAGTCGCCTTCCAGGCCAACTTCGTGGTGGCCTCGGCGAGCGCAGGGGAAACCATCACCTCGGTCGTTCTGACGCAGAGCGCCTCCGGGACCCCGTTTTCCGCCACCGTCGGCATCAACAGCGGCATCCGGACGGTGGACGGCAATTATGTCTGGCTGTTCCAGGACCCAACGGATGCAAAGGTCGTGATCGGCGTCATTGGCACCTCTGACCAAGCCGCCGAGCCCGCCGAAACCGGGCCGCTCGCCTTCTCGCTTGCGCTGATCAACACCAGCGCCACCAATGCGGACCTGTACACGGTCGAGTATGTGCCATTGCTCAATCCGGACGCGACCAACCCGGACGACCGCATCGATCTGACCAACAAGGTGTTCGCATCGGTGACGGGCACCAGCGTGGCCAGTTTCTTAGGCTCGGCCGCCGCGCCCGGCAATAATGATTTCTACCTGATCAATTCGGCCAATGACGCTTCCAAGCAGCTTCTGGTGATCGGTTTGAACGGTGGCACCGCCAACGTCAGTGAACAGGGCTTCGGCATCAACAACCAGAGCATCAATCCGAACGAAACTCTGCAGGTCGATTTTGTGACCGGCGGAAACCTGAACGCAGGTAGTGCCTCGCAAATCCAGTACGGCGGCCATATCGAGACCATCACGCAGGCCGGGTTCACGATCAGCCAAATCACACCTTCTACTCCGACTGCGCGGGTGGACGTCCAAGTCAGTGCCTTTAACGTTACGAACAACGAACAAGGCACGGACTTCTTTGACGGCACTGCGACCAGCTCCGTGGACATCACCGGGATCAAGTTGACGGGCACATCGGGGTATGCGTCCCTCATCACCGCCGATGGCACCTATGCCACGGGGAGCGGCAACATCACGGTCACCGGGCTCACCGGGACCGGGAATACTGTCACCATCACCGGGCTCGATAACACCACCACCGTCGATGTCACCACCAGCGGCCCAATGGATCGGCTGGCGGTTAAGGGGGTCGATGCAAACGAAGGGTGCGACATCTCCGAGTTCCATTTCTCGGCGACGAGCACCAACGCCTATAGCGAAGAGGTCGGCTCCTTCATCAACTTCGACGATGACGGGCCGACGCTTTCGATCACGGCGGCAGTGACGGTCGGTCCCGCCGAGGTGGTCGAGGCCAGCGGGGCTGGCGGGCAGAGCCAGGCGACGATCACGCCGCCGACCTTCACTGCGAGCGCGGTCGACGGCTACACGACAGATGTGGGCTACGCGCTGGCTCTGGCCGGCGCGGCGGCGACCGGGCTGGTCACGACGGACGGCAACCATGCCATCACGCTGGTGGTCGACTCGGCCACCCAGGTCTCTGGCAAGTACGACAGCGACGGCAACAGCTCGCTCGATGCGACGGCGTTCACGGTGACGCTGTCCGGCACGACGGTGACGCTGACGTCGTTGGTTGCGCTTGAGCACTCGAACGCGCCGCAAGGCGGGGGCGAGGACAACACCCTCGACCTCAACGGTCTGATCAACGTGGTGGCAACGGTGACGGTGACGGACGGCGACGCCGACGTCGTGTCGCAGCAAAGCACGAGTTCGGGGCTGTCGCTGATCTTCGACGACACCGATCCGACGATCACGGCACCATTCGACGCTGATCCCATTGCTGGCGGCATCCAAAGCCCCGAGCATCTGGGCAACGCGGTGGGCCAGACGGCCAGCGGGACCTTCGGTTACGACATGGTGGACAAGCACACGGCCGCGGAATATTTGGCGGGTGCCAGCGACTTCGTCGATACCAATAATACCCTCGCAGGTGTGCAGATCAACTTGACGGGTACGGTTGACAACGCGCAGACCCCCGGCATCACCCAAGCGGTCGCAACCCTCACCACTGAGACCGATCTATCTGCGACGTTCAACTTCTCATTCCACTACGACAAGGATCCGATCACGGCTGGTGTGCAGGACGCTACGGCGGGCGGCACTCTTTTCTTCGACAAGATTGCCGACACCTACACTTTCACCCTGACCGACGCGGTCGAGGGGTTCAGCTTCGACGTGTTGCACACCAGCGAGTTGGTGAATAAGGCACCGACCGGCAACACGGGACACCCGCTGATCGTTGCGGAGCAACTGACGCCGAACGGCGATCCGGATCCGTTCTTCGTGCAGTTCACCGCAAACTCGACGACCAACTCCATCAAGTTCGGCTTTAACTCGACCGGCGACGGAGCGACCGTTGGTGACACCACGTTCAACAACGGCGGTGCCACCCACGACATGATCACCAACCTCCACGAAGACTGGGTGTCTGCAACCCAGGCCACCAACGGTGTCGCTGGAGATACAATCCAGAAGGGTGAAGCTCTGACCTTGCGGTTCTTCGAACAGAACATTCTGACGGACGTGAACCCGAAGGCTCCCGATGGTGGCACTGAGCGGCTGGACCCGACCGCGAGCGCCAGCGGCGTCGTCATCAAGTTCGACGGCGTCGGCAACAGTGAAGACCTGGTCCTGATCCTCGACCTGAAGGATGCCAACGGGAACGAGGTGACGAGGGCGGTCAACGTGCAGAACTCGGACCTGATCAAGGGGAACGCCAATATCCCCTCCCCGTACAGCACCGAGTTCACGCTCGATAACAACGATGCGCTGCTTATCCTCGAACAGAACGACTACACGGTCGCTGGCGAGACATACCAGATACAGGGCATCCAGATCATGCAGAGCGCCAACGGGTTGACGGGCACCGCCATCAACCTGAACGGGGGCATCGGAGCCAGTGGCGGCAGCAATGCCACCAGCGGCCTGACAGCTTGGGACCCGACCGATAACGATGTCCTGAAGATCGTGGACATCGGGTTTGTGCAGCAGACCAGTGGGACATTCAACGCCAACCTCGACTTCAGCTTCGCTTTGGCTGACGCGGACGGCGATCCGACTGCAACGCAGCACATCCCGGTGACCGTCAGCAACGACTACATCGTCTAGCACTGAGCCAAGGGGAGGCAGTTAGCGCTGCCTCCCTCCCCCTGTGGACACAATCGCGTGCCTCGCGCGCCTGTTGCAACCCGCACGCCGAGCAGAGACATAACATGGCCAAACCAGCTAACTCACGTCCCTCTGCCCTGCAGGTGGTGATGAAAGAGGCCAGACGCGCCATCCGGCCGCTCGTCTGGTTCAGCGCCGGGATCAACGTGCTGATGCTGACCGGGGCGCTGTACATGCTCCAAGTCTACCACCGCGTGCTGGGCAGTCACAGCACGGAGACACTGGTCGCCTTGACGTTGATCGCGGCCACGGCGCTCGCGACAATGGCGGCACTGGAAGTGGTGCGCCAGCGCCTGCTGGCCAAAGTCGGAACGTGGATGAACGCGCGGTTAGCGCCGGTTCTCCTGACCGCATCGGTAGAGTACGCCGCCGCGGCGCCCGGCCAGGTTACCACCCGCGCGCTACGCGACCTGGATCAGGTGCGGAATTTCTTCACAAGCCCGAGCATCTACCCGATCCTGGACGCGCCTTGGGCGCCGATCTTCTTCGCCGCCATCTTCCTCATGCACCCCTGGTTGGGCTGGCTGGCATTGTGCGGTGGGATTGTATTGCTGGCACTGGCGATCCTGAACGAGTACATGACACGCAAGCCGCTGACGGAAGCCGGCAGCGCACAGGTCCGGGCTTACACACAGGCTGACGCCGTGATCCGGAACGCCGAGGTCGTGCAGTCCATGGGCATGTTGAAGCCCCTGCTCGAAATTTGGAAAGTCCACCAGGACGAGGCGAACGACGGACAATCCCGCGCCAGCAGCCGGGGCGGCACCATCTCGGCCATCGCGCGCTCCTTCCGTCAGGCCCTCCAGATGGCCATCCTCGGCCTCGGCGCTTATCTTGTACTGCGGAACGAGGCTTCAGGCGGCATCATGATCGCCGCTTCCATCCTGATGGGCCGCGCGTTGGCCCCGGTCGAACAGGCGATCAGCACGTGGAAGGCGACCGTAGGGGCCCGCGCCGCCTACAAACGCCTGGTTGCAGTCGCCGGTCAGTACCAGGAGGCCACACCGGCCTTGCCGTTGCCGCGCCCGAAAGGCAGGTTTGAGGCCGACAACATCGGACTCGCCCGGCAGGGCGGCGGCGAGCCGATTCTGAAAGGAATCAACTTCCACCTCAACCCCGGGGAAGTGATGGCGTTGATCGGTCCGAGCGCGGCCGGCAAGACAAGCCTGGCGCGCGTGCTGGCCGGCGCCTGGCGCCCATCCGCAGGCCGTGCGTTGCTCGACGGCATGGACGTCGCCCAATGGGCGTCGGAGGACCGGGGCCGCCACGTCGGCTACCTGCCGCAAGACATCGAGCTCTTCGCCGGCACCGTCTCGGAAAACATCTGCCGCTTCGCCACTCTCAATCCAACGGTCTTCAACAGCGTGATCAAGGCCGCGCAGCTGGCCGGAGTCCACGAACTGATCAAGGGACTGCCGAAGGGTTACGCCACCGAGATCGGCGAATCCGGCGCCGTCCTGTCAGGCGGGCAGCGCCAGCGCATCGGGTTGGCGCGGGCACTCTACGGCGACCCGGCACTCCTTATCCTCGACGAGCCCAATTCCAACCTCGACAAGGAGGGCGAAGACGCGCTGGCCGCCGCCATCGGCATCGCCAAGGCGACGAAAACGACCGTCATCCTGATCGCACACCGCCCTAACATCATGGAGAAGGTCGACAAGGTGTTGGTCATCAACCGTGGCCAGCAAGACCTGTTCGGTTCACGTGACTATGTCTTCAACGAACTCGCCGCGCGCATCCGCCAGGTGAGCCAGATACCTGTGAGTCACGCGCCAGAAATCTCCGCCGCCGTGATCGGCGTCGGCAACGGGCCAAGCCCCTCTTCAAAGCGTCCGTCGCGTCAAAGTGCATTGAGCACGACCGAAGTGGCGAACCAGGCATGAAACGAGGACAGATATGAGCGTCGTGCTGTTACCCACCCCGCCACCCTCTCTGCTGAAACCGCTGCCCTTGCGCCTGACAGGCGTGACCTGCACCGGCTTCGCGATCATGTTCCTGTTCTTCGGCGTGGCCGGGGGCTGGGCGGCTCTGGCGCCGTTGGACAGCGCCGCTGTGGCGCCGGGCGTTATCAAGGTCGCCGGCGACCGCAAGCTGATCCAGCACCTCGAGGGCGGCATCATTGCGGAGTTGAACGCCGCCAACGGGGATATCGTCAAGGCGGGCAAGATCCTCGTCCGGCTCGACGACACGCAGGCAAAAGCGCAGCTCGACCTGATCCAGAACCGGATAGCAACGCGTGAGGCGCTGGCCGCGCGTCTCAGGGCCGAGCGTGACGGCAGGGCCGAGATCGAGTTTGATCCGGCGTTGCTTGCAAACCCCGCCGCCGCCGCAAAGGACGCGGTGGCCGCACAGCGTGACGTGTTCGCTGCGAAGCACCACAATCTGGCGGACGAGCGGGAAATCCTCAGCCAGCGCCGCCACCAGACCGAGGAGGAGATAAAGGGACTGGAAGAGCTTATCGTCACCAAGGACAAACAGATCGAGGCAATCGAGGGTGAAAGCAAAGACCTTGAGGGGCTGCTCAAGAAAGGGCTGACCACCCGCGAACGGAACCTGTTGCTCAGACGCCAACAGCGGGAGATCGAGGGGGAGCGCGCCACCAATGTCGCGGCAATCGCCCGTGCCGGAAGCGCAATGGCCGAGATCGACATGCAGATCCTGAACCTCAACACAGTGCGTCTGAACGAGGCCGTCGACGAGTTGAGCAAGGTCGAGGCGGAATTGTTTGACCTCGGACAGCAGGAGCGTTCCGCCAGGGACGTGCTGAGCCGTACCAACGTCGTCGCGCCCGTTGACGGCATCGTCATGGAGCTGAAGGTCCATACGGCGGGCGGTGTCGTGAAACCCGGTGAGACATTGATGACGATCGTACCGCTCGGACAACAACTCGTGGTCGAGGCCATGGTCAAGCCGGAGGATGTCGAGACGATCACACCCGGACAGCCCGCGCGCGTCAGCTTCCCGGCCTTCGCCCGCTACAACCTGCCGCCGCTCGAGGGTGTCGTGGAGATCGTGTCGGCTGACCGCATGGTTGAGGAACGAAGCGGCGCACCGTATTTCGCCGCGACGGTTCTGATCGACAAAAGCGAACTCGGCAAGCTGGAGGGCCGCAAGCTGCTGCCCGGCATGTCGAGCGAGACGATGATCCGGACGGGGGCTCGCACCGTTCTCTCTTATCTCGCCGAGCCGATCACGCAGAACTTCCGCCGGGCGATGCGGGAAAAATAGCCGTACGCCGCCCAGCGAAATTCAAGACAGCAGCATTCGCCCGGCCGTGATCGCCAGGAAGAATGCAAAGGCAAGTTTCAGGTAGCGCGGATTGAGCGCGTGGGCGAGCCTTGCGCCCAAGGGTGCGAACAGGAAGCTCACGGGCGCTATGATGGCAACCGCCGGCAGGCTGACGTAACCCAGGCTGAGCGGAGGCCTGCCTGCAATTGCGAGACCCGACCAGATGAAGCCGGCCACTGCCGGAAGCGCGATAAGCAGGCCAAGCGCCGACGATGTGCCGACGGCCCGGTGCACCGGAAAGGAAAAGCTGGAAAGCGTCGGCACCGAGAGCGTGCCGCCGCCAATTCCCATGAGCGAAGAGACAAAGCCGATCACAGAAGCGATCGCACGGTTGATCCAGCCGCTCTGCGGCAAGTGATCGGAGATCACGAGGTGCTTCGGCAACGCCATGTTGAGGGCCACCAGCAGGCCGACGACGCCGAAAACCAGCCGCAAGCCGGCGCCCGGGATGAACTTCGACGTGATGCCACCGATCAGGGCACTCACGAAAACGGCCGGTCCCCACAGAGTGAGCAGAGGCCGATCGACATTGCCGCGCCTGTTGTGCGACCGCATTGACGAGATCGAGGTGGGGATGATGACCGCAAGCGACGTCGCGACAGCCAGATGGCTGATCACAGCAGGCGAAAAGTGGAACAGGCTAAGCACCCAGAACAGCACCGGGACGATGACGATGCCGCCGCCGACCCCCAGCAGACCGGCGAGCACGCCGGAGGCCATTCCGGTCATGGCCAGACCGGCGACCAGCATTGCAATCGTCAGCCCGTCGAAAGCCGACGTGTCGAATCCGAAGTCCACTGTGATTTTTCCTTGATTGGCCGCGCTCGTCCGCTGCTGCGACCCCATGCAGGTCGCCCGGAAATGCGCAACAGGTTTTGGGATGCGCTTTGGCTAGTGGCGCACCATCCCGGCGTCGACATTGAGCGTCTGGCCGGTGATCCAGCGCGCATCGTCGGAAGCCAGGAACGAGACCACATCGGCGATATGTTCCGGCTGCCCCTTGCCTTTCATCGCCTGAAGCATCTCGACGAAGCCGAACGCCTCATTGTGCGGGCTCGCCTTGACGCCGTCGCTCTCGACCAGGCCGGGCGTCACCGCATTGGCGGTGATGTTGTATTTGCCGAGTTCGGTGGCGAGCGCCCTGGTGAAGCCTATGACGCCGCCCTTGGCCGCGACATAGGCCGCCATGTTCGGCGTGCCGGCAAAGAAGGTGTTGGATGCGATGCTGATCACCCGCCCAGCTTTGCCTGCCGCACGCATCTGGTCCGTGCCGGCGCGGCTGACGATGAAGGTGCCTGTCAAATTGACGTCGATGATCTTGCGCCAATGGTCGAGGTCGACATCGTCCCAGGCGACGAACGGCACGATGCTGGCATTGTTGACCAGGATGTCGATGCCCCCGGTCAGGGTCTGGATTTCGGCGAAGAGTGCCTTGACGGAGGCCGGATCGGAAATGTCGGCGGCAATCGCCCTCGCCCTTCCGCCTATTGCCGTGGCCGCCGCCTTGGCGCCTTCGGAATTGATGTCGCTGACGATGACGGTTGCCCCGTCGGCGGCGAGCCGCGCGGCGATCGCCTTGCCGATACCCTGCGCAGCGCCCGTAACCAGGGCCGTCTTCCCCGCAAGCCGTTCAGTCATGAAAATGCTCCCTCAATCCGTGGTGATATCTGTTCAGGCGTCGGCGTCGATCACGGCCAGCGCCGCGTCGATACCCCTGCCGATCGCCAGTTTCTGGCCGGCCGCGTTCATGGCGCCGCCAAGTGCCGTCAGCGCCGCGATCGCATAGATCGGCTGGGCGGTCGGACCCATATGGCCGATGCGCGTCAGCTTGCCCAATGTCTCGCCGCGGCCAGACGAAAACACCACCCCGTAACGGGCACGGGCAGCCTGGCGAAGCGCCTTCTCGTCGACGCCTTCGGGGGTGCGGACAGCGGTCGTGGTCGGCGACGCGATGCTGTCGCTGGCGGCCCAGATCGACAGGCCCATCGCGGTGACGCCGGCGCGCATGGCCTTGGCGGTGAGCGCGTGGCGCGCCCATACCGCCTCCGGCCCCTCATTGAGATAGAGGTCGAGCGCGACATCGAGCCCGTTGATCTCCGAGACCGACGGCGTGAACGGAAACGGCTTTTCCCGCGACCACGCATGCTCCCAGTCGACGATGCTCAGCATCGACGCGCGGGGGGCTGCCTCGTTGCCCTTCATCTTGGCCCAGGCCCGCTCGCTGACGCCCATCATCGTCAGGCCGGGAGGCGCCCCCAGGCATTTGTTCGGGCCGGTGACATAGATATCGGCCTTGCAATCCTGCGGATGCGTCCTCATGCCGCCAAAGGACGAGACGGCATCGACGATGAGATAGCCGCCATGCGCTGAAACCAGCGCACCGATGGCGTCGATCGGATTGATGGTGCCGGATGGCGTGTCATGGTGGCAGACCGACACGATGGTGATTTCCGGATGCTTCTTCAGCATTGCCTCGACCGCCTGCGGATCGATCGCCTCGTTGTAGGGCACCTCGATCTCGAGCAGATGTGGCGAATAGCGCTTCGCCCAATAGCCGAACCCCTTGCCGTAAACGCCGGAGGCAAGGTTGAGCACGACATCGTCCGGCGTGATCAGCGAGGCCGCGGCGGCCTCCAGGCCAAGCACCGGCTCGCCATGCAGGATGACCGGCTTGTTCGACAGCCGCATCGCCTTTTGCGCCTTGTCGACCACACCCTCATAGAAAAGCTGGAACGCCGGGTCGTAGTCGTAGAGCACCGTGCGGCCGAGACCGCGCAGCACTTCGGCATAGGCGTTCACCGGTCCCGCGGTCAGGGTGATGATCGGATCGGCGTGTTCGAGATAGCGCATCGTCTTGTCTCCGGATTGGCGGCGGTCAGCCGTAGAATTGCGTGCCGGTCTTGTAGGTCTTGAAGTTGTCCATGTCGTGCGAGTACATCAGCTCGGCGCCATGGTCTTCGGCGAGTTTCTTCACCTTGCGCATCGAATTGACGCCCGCCACCGGATCGATGTGGAAGGCCGCCTGGCACAGCGTCTCGAGGCTCTTCTGCGTATAGGCCGCATCGATCGTGAACATGATCGGCTTGCGCTTGGGGAACTCGACCAGCAGGCTGTAATGGCCGATCGAATGGCCGGGCGTCGAGATCAGCCGGACGCCCCTGGCAAGCTCGACGTCGCCATCGATGCTTTCAAAGGTCGAATTCGCCCGTGTCGTTCCCGCAAGCAATTGCCCGGTCGCGCCACGCGCTTCGGCAGCCTCCGCCGAAAAACTCAGATCGGAATAGCCGAGATGCTCGAAAGGTTCGGGATTGCAGGCCTGCGGCACCTCGGTCCGGTGGCAGATCTTCTTGGCGTGCGGAAAATACTTGTTGCCGCCGCAATGATCGAAGTGGAAATGCGAATTGACGACAACGTCGATGTCCTTCGGTTCGAGGCCGAGCAGCGCCAGGGCGCCTGGGATGGTCTGGTGCTTTTCCTGGATCGGCTTTTCGAACGGCAGCACCTTCATCACGTGATCGTAGTCGTAGCCGGTGTCGATGAGGAACCGGCCCTCGGCATGTTCGATCAGGATCGAATAGACGGGGAAGCGCACTTCGCCGCCAGGGCCGCGGTTCCAGAACACATGATAGCCGTCGAGAACGAGCGAGCCGCCGTCGAGCAGGTAGACCTTGGTATCCGACATTCTTGCCTCCTTTATTGGCGCGGGTCCCGTCCGCGCATGAATTGTCCTCAGCGCGCGCCGCGCTCATATGGAATGCCGAGCGCCGCCGGCAGGCTGGCGCGCCGGCCGAACAGCACCAGCATGATCATCACCGCCAGGAACGGCAGCATCTGGATGATGTCGGTCGGTATGTTGATGCCGGCCACTTGCATGGCCGTCGTCAGCGACAGGCAGACACCGAACAGCAACGCGCCGAACAGCACCCAGATCGGGCGACCGCGCGCCAGCATGGCCAGCACGATGCCGAGAAAGCCCGCGCCATTGGTGATGAACGGAATGAACAGGCCGGCCCCGACATTGGCGAGATACGCGCCGCCGAGCCCGGCCAGCGCTCCGGTCGTCAGCACGGCGATGGTGCGGGTCCGCACGACATCGATGCCGGCGACATCGAGCGCGGCCGGCTTGTCGCCTGCCGCCTGCAAATTGAGGCCCAGCTGCGTGCGCCGGTAGATGTAGCCCATGCCGAAAACCAGCGCGACCGCCAGATAGACGATCAGATGATGCTTGAAGAATGCAGGCCCGATGACCGGAAGGTCCGAAAGCAGCGGAATGACAGTCGCATCCGCCGCCGGCAGGCGCGGATAGCTGCGCGAGAACTGGAAATGGTGGAGCAGCGCCGTCAGGCCTTCCAGCCCCAAGGTCAGCGCGATGCCGATGACGATCTGGTTGAGCCCGATGCGCACGCAAAGCAGCGCCATGACAAGCGCCACCGCAGCACCCCCGGCGGCGCCGGTGAGAAAGCCCAGCCACAGCGACCCGGAATAGAAAGCGCCGACAAAGCCGAGATAGGCGCCGGCCAGCATCATGCCTTCGATGCCGATATTGAGCACGCCAGCCTTCTCGGAGATCTGCTCGCCGAGCCCGGCAAGCAGCAGCGGGATCGCTGCGGTGACGGCGCCGAACAGCAGCGCGCTGAGAAAGACCTCGCTGAAGAGCCCGGTCATGCCCTAGGCCCTCCGCGACTGGTTGTATCGGTGATCGAAATATTCGGCGAGCGCGAGCACAATCAGCACGATGGAAACCAGCACCAGCGTGAAATGATTGGGCACGCCGAGCCGGCGCGCCGCGCTCTCGCCGCCGATCGAAAGCACCGAAAGCAGGAACACGAAGCCGATGGCTGCAAAGCCGTTCATTCGGGCGAGAAACACGGCGGGTATTACGGCAAGCCCGTAGGCGGGATTCCAGTCGGCGCGGACATTGCCCTGGACGCCGATGATGTCGACGGCGCCGGCAAGCCCGGCCAGCCCGGCCGAAATGGCGAAGACGGCGACGGTCAGGCCGGGAACGCCGAGCCCCGAGTGAACCGCCGCTCGTGGATTGGCGCCGACGATCCTCAGCTTCAGCCCGAACGCCGTGCGCGTCATCACCAGATGCACGATGACGATCGCCGCCAGCCCAAGCAGCAGGCCACTGGTGATGGTCGTTTCGAACAGGCGCGGCAGCCGGTCCTCCACCGGCAGCGTGCGCGTCTGCGGCACGGTCGTGCTTGGGTCGCGAAACGCCAGCTTGACCAGCACATTGGCGAGCGAGGTGCCGAGGAACGTCATCATCAGGGTGGTGATGATCTCGTTGACGCCCTGATAGGCACGCAGCAGCGCCGGCACCAGCGACCAGATCATCGCCACCACCATGGCGATGAGGAGCGAGCAGACCAGCGCCAGCCAGGCTGGCATGATCTGCACGAACACGGGAGCGCTGGCAGCCGCCGTCACCGCGCCAAGCAGGAACTGGCCGTCGCCGCCCAGATTCCACATGCCGGCGCGAAAGGCGACGATCAGGCCGGCGGCGAGAAACAGCAGCGGCGCCATGCGCGTCAGTGTCTGCTGGATGCCGAGCGGCGAGAACAGTCCCTTCTCCAGCACGAAGCCATAATAGGCCAGCGGGTCGACGCCGACGGCAAGCAGGATACAGCCGGCTATGACCAGCGCGATAAGGATCGGGCCGAGCGTCATCAGCAGCCGATGCAGGATGTCGCGGCGCGTCGCTGCCCCGCTCGTGGCATCGAGTGCGGTGGCGCTGACCGTGGGTGCGGTGTCGATGCTCATGCGGCAAGTCCGATCATCAGGCGACCGACCTTTGTGCGGGCGTCGTCTACGTTCTCGACGGTGCCGACCAAAGCGCCGTCGGCGATGACGGCGATGCGGTCGCACATGCCAAGCAATTCCTCGAGGTCGGTGGAGATCAGCAGCACGGCAAGGCCACGCGCCGCCGTATCGCGAATGCGCTGGCGCGACGCCAATGTGTTGGCGAGATCGAGCCCATAGGTCGGCTTGTTGAAGATCACCACCTTGGCGCCTTCAGCCAGTTCCCTTGCCAGAAGCACCTTCTGGATGTTGCCGCCGGACAGCCGCGCGACGGGCGTCTTCAGGCTCGGCGTGCGCACGTCGTATTCGCGCACGAGCTGCGCGGCGCGCTTGTCGATCTCCGCGCGCTGCTCGACGCCGTTGCGCCAGAACGGGGCCGCGCCGACCTGCTTGAGGAAGAAATTGATCGAGACCGGGAAGGTGCCGACAGTGCCCTCGCCCAGTCGGTCGTCGGTCAGGTAGCGAAGGCCGCGCCGGCGGCGCTCGCCGACGCTCAGCGTCTCGATGGCGGCGCCGTCCAGCCGCACCGAGCCGCTTGTGGCTGTACGCTGGCCGGCCAGCGCTTCCGCCAGCTGCTTCTGGCCGTTGCCGTCGATGCCGGCTATGCCGAGGATCTCGCCCGGGCGGATGTCGAAGGAGATCGACGACAGGCCCGGCGCATTGTCCGTCGCCGCTACCGCCAGGTCCGTCACCTGAAGCAGCGGGTCAGCGCCGGCGCGGGCAGTGCGGACAGGACGCTCGACGGCTTCCGGGTCATCCTTCTGCTTGCCGAACATCAATTCCACGATCTCCGAGACGATCTCCTGTTCGCCCAGCGTGCGAAACCGCTCGGGTGGAATCTCGCCGACCTTGCGGCCAAGCTTCAGCACCGAGATGCGGTCGCCGAAGGCAGCCGCCTCCTTGAGCTTGTGGGTGATGAAGACGATCGCAAGGCCCTGCTCGACAAGGCGGCGCATCAGCGCGCCCAGTTCGTCGATACCTTTCGGCGTCAGCATGGAGGTGGACTCGTCAAGGATGAGCAGCCGGCTGTTGCGCAGCATCGCGCGCAGGATCTCGACCTGCTGCTGCTCGCCGAGCGACAACTCTGATACCTTGGCTTGAAGCTTGACGGTGATGCCGAGCGTGCCGGTGATCTCGGCGACGCGCGCCGCCAGTTCCTCGGTCCTGGGGCGCTGCCACCACGGCCCGCCAAGCAGGAGGTTCTCCGCCACCGTTAGCGTCGGCACCAGCATCATGTGCTGGAATACGGTGCCTATGCCGAGTGCCAGCGCATGGCGTGGCGAGGTGATCGGCGTCGGTTTGCCGTCGACCAGTATGCGTCCTTCGTCAGGCTGCTGCAGGCCGGACAACATGCCGATCAATGTCGATTTTCCAGCGCCGTTCTCGCCCAGCAGCACATGCACTTCGCCCGGGCGGATCGACAGGTCGACGCTGTCATTGGCAACGATGCCGGGGAACCGTTTGGTCACGCCTTCAAGCGCGACGATGTCGCGCCCGGCAACGGACGATGAAGAAAAACCGCTCATGAAGCCCAGCACCAAAAAACAGGAATCGTCCGGAGGGGTGAACGGATCACCCCTCCGGCAGCCGACCATGATCGCCTTACTGGGCGACGCTGGTCATCAGTGCCCTTACGGCGGCCGCGTCATAGACCGGCTCGACCTTGATCTTGCCGGAAATGACGTCCTCGCGCAGCGCCTGGATTTCCGTCCAGACATTGTCCGGGATCGCAGCGGTCTTCAGCAACTTGACCGAGTCGTCCTTGAGGCCGATCGTATAGTGTTTGGTGCCGAACGTGTCGGCCTTCAGGTCGGCAATCATCGCCGCATAGACCGGCTCGATGTTCCACACCACCGACGACAGCAGGAAGCCCTTGTCGATCGGTGACTTGTCGCCGATGACGTCGATGAAATAGACCTTGCCGCCATCGGCTGCCTTGGTTGTCTCGACCGCTTGCAGCATGCCGAAGCTCGAACCGTTGCCTTGGCCGAAGATGATGTCGGCGCCCGACGCGATCACGCTTTCGGTGACGCGCTTGCCGCCGGCCGCATCGCTGTAGGCGGCCGGGCCGATCACCGCGTAGGTGATCTTGACGTCCGGGTTCTCCGCCTTCACGCCTTGCGCGAACGCCGCCGACTGCGAATTCCACGATGGCGGTTCGCCCGACACCACGATGCCGACCGACTTGGAACGCGACACCTTGGCGGCGAGACGGCCGGCGAGATAGGCGCCCTCGTGGCCGCTCAGCGTATAGTCGGCGACAAGGCCCTTCTCCAGGCCGGCTGGCGTGTCGACGATTGCCACCGGAACTTTCAATTCCTTGGCGATTTCAGGCGCCGAGGTGTTGTAGCCGCTGGCATGCGCGATCAGCAGGCTGGCGCCGTCGGAGGCAAGTTCCCGCAAGGTCGGACGAACATCGCCATAGCCGAGGCCCTGGGCCACGACCACTTCGACGCCGGCGGCCTTGCCAGCCGCCTTGGCGGCATCGATGCCTTGCTGGTTCCAGCCGTAGTCCGTGCCTTCTTCGGGCGTGAGGATGGCGATCGACTTGACCTCGCCGGCAAGCGCGCCGCTCAACAAGACACTGGTCAATATAACTGCACTTACACTGCTCTTAAGAAGCTTTAACATGTTACCCTCTCTGTTGTTTCACCAATCAATATTCTTATTGTTATTGCGCGAAAGCGAGATAGACTGCCTAGGAAAAATTACATTGTGGAGCTCAGGCAAAGTGAAGATCCGTTATGCCCTTCCGGTGATGCTGGCGTTATCGTCCTTCGCCAACGCGGTTGAGTTGCACCATGTCGCCGTCCGCACCGGCACTGACGGGCTCGACATGGTTCCGTTGACGATTTCGAATGCGGGCAGCGAAGGCCTCTCCTGCAACGCCGACTTCGCCCACTGGTATTCGGCCGGGATCGCAACGATCGAGCCGGGCAAGAAGACCCGCGTCGAGCTCTGGTTCGATGCGAAGACCGGCACGTTCACGATCCTCAACGACAAGCGCGAGAACCTGCCCGTCGAGCGGCTGTGGTGCGGTCTGGCGAGCCGAGCATATGCCACCCGCGTGCAGATCACGCTCGACCGCACCGATGCGGCGAAAGGCGAGCGTGATGTGTCCTGCGCCATGGCGCAGGACAGCCTGGCCTGCCGGTAGGCGCTCATTCCCGCGTCCGTTCGAACATCGCGAGCCTCTTATTCTTTCGCCAGGAACGCGTCGGTGAAGACGTCGTCCGCCGACAGAGCCGCCTTGAGCACGCCCTGGTCCGTCAGCGTCTTCAGAGTCTCCTCCCACTGCGTCTTCGTCATCCAGCCGAGACCGTGTTCCTTGGTGTCGGGGCTGGTGAACGTCGAGGCGATGTCGGCGTTGATCTGCGCCAGCAGTACGTCCTTCTTGTCCGCATAGCCGGGCGCTGCCTTGGCCGTGATCTCGGCGGCCTCTTCCGGATGAGCCACGACATAGTCGAAGGCCTCCCTATATGCCTTGACGAAGCGGCGCACGACGTCCGGCTTGTCCTTGATCATCGCCTGCGAGGTGAACAGGCCGGAGCCATAGGCTTTCCACCCATAGTCCGCCCCCATCATGATGCTGAGCGAGCCCGGGCCCCCGGCCTTCGCTTCCAGTTCGGGAACCTCCGCATCGATATAGCCGACGACCGTCTGAACCCGGCCAAGCAGCAAATAGCTTTCATAGGGAGGCGAGACGCTGTTCAGCGTCATGTCCTTTTCGGTCAGGCCATTGGCGGCCAGGAAGCCTTTGAAGAAGATGTAGGTGGAACCGGCCGGATGAATGCCGATGGTCAGTCCCTTGAGGTCGGACGGCTTGGTGAGCTTCAGCGTCTTGGCCAGCGAAATGATCCCCAGCGGCGAGTGCTGATTGACGGCTGCCAGCGCCACGACCGGGACATTCTGCGACCGTGCGACGGCAAGCGTGGGAAGATCGCCGAACCCGAAATCCGCGTTCTCATTGCCCACCAGCCGCATCGCGTCCGGCGAGCCGGATCCCTTGCGGATCTCGGCCACATCGATGTCGTTCTTGGCGAAGAAGCCTTTTTCCTTGCCGACGAAGAACATGGCGTGATTGCCGCGCACGACCCAGTCGAGCTGGACGTTGACCTTGTCCGCCGCCAGAGCCGCGTTGGAAAAACCGAGTGCTGCAACAAACGCCGCGAAGGTAGCGGCCTTGATAAGTGAGCGTCTCAGCATTTTTTGTTCCCTTTTATGAATTGGTTGATCGAGCGGGCCTAGGATTGGCTGAATTTCGGCGCCCACGGCACCACGATGCGTTCTAGGATTTCGGCGGCGTAGTAGAAGGCGATGCCAAGCACGGAAACGAGCAGCAGCGCTGCGAAGACCAGCGCCGTGTCGAGCTGGGTCGACGCGAACTGGATGACGTAGCCGAGACCGTCCGACGCCCCGGCGAACTCACCGACGATGGCGCCGATCACGCTCAACGTGGCGGCGATCTTGGTTCCGGCCATCAGGTTCGGCAGCGAGTGCGGAACGCGGATCCTGAACAGAATCTGCGTCGGGCTGGCCCCGACGGAATTCATCAGCGACAGCAGCGAGCGGTCGACCGATTGCATGCCCGCCAGCATCGACAGCGTCACCGGGAAGAAGGCGATGACCAGGATCAGGCCGATTTTGGGCGCCAGCCCATAGCCGAACCAGAGGATGAAGATCGGCGCGAGCGCGACTTTCGGCACGTTCTGGAACAGCACCACCAGTGGATACAGCGCGCGTCCCAACCAATCGAAGCGCACGATGACCAGCGCAATGGCAATGCCGACCACGACCGAGACCAGGAAGCCGAACAGGATCTCGCCCGCCGTCACCAGCGTCGCCTGCATCAGCGTGCCCCATTGCGCCACCAGCGACTTCGCGATCTCGGACGGGGCGGGAATGATGAAGGCGGATATGGCAAAGATCCGCACCGCGGCTTCCCACAGCACGATCGTCACCAGCAGGAGGATGACAGCCGGCAGCCAGCTGCCGGTCGCCGCACTCCAGCTGGAGGCGAGGCGCGGCTCGGAAAGGTCGAATATGGGTTGGTCGCTCAAGATGCGCCTCCCGGTTGATGGCTGGAGCGCAGCATCGTTCGCAACTGGACCACCAGCCTGACGAACTCCGGATCTTCGGTGACCGACAGGTCGCGCGGGTAAGGCAGCGCAATGTCGAGGCTCTCGGTGATCCGTCCCGGCTTGATCCCCAGCACGTGAACATGGCGCGACAGATGGATGGCCTCGTCGATGGAATGGGTGACGAGCACGATCGTCTTGCCGGTCCGCTGCCAGATCTCCAGCAGCGACTGGCCCATCGAATCGCGGGTGATGGCATCGAGCGCGCCGAACGGTTCGTCCATCAGCAGGACCGCCGGATCGAGCGCCAGGGCCCGTGCAATGGCGACCCGCTGCCGCATGCCGCCCGACAGCTCGTTTGGCCGCTTGTGGGCGCTGTCGCCCAGCCCCACCAGTTCCAGCATCTCCTGCCCGCGCGCCCGCAGATCCGAGCGCGAGAGCGACTTGTCGGCGATGCCGAGCAGCATCGAGGCATTGTCGACGGCGTTTTTCCAGGGGAGCAGGTTGGCGTCCTGGAAGACGAGGCCGATCATCCGCTTGCGCGCCGCCTCGACCGGCGCGAGCCCGGCGATCGAAACGCTGCCCTGGGTAGGCTGCACCAGCCCGGCCAGCACCTTGAGCAAGGTGCTCTTGCCACATCCGGAAGGACCGATAAGGGAAACGAATGATCCCTTTGGCACCGAAAGATCGATGTTCCTGAGGATCAGCTGACGGGCCATGACCACCGAAACGCCCTTGGCGGAGATTAGATCGTCATGGCGGATATGGGCCGGCCTGTCGCCGGCGGCTCGGATGGTTTCAATGCGCATGGCTTGTCGCCCCGCGCGCTGTTTTCTGCCGCACCCGCACCATCTTGATGGCGAAGGCGCCCTTCACACAAACAGCCGACCGGTGGAGCTCCTCAAACCGGCTGGCCCTCTGCGCACCATGTGACATTGGCTACTCCCGGCCTTCCAGGATGCGCCGCACCGCGACGAGCTTGCGCGCCCGTTCACCTTGCAGCGCCTTTGTCTGCTCGGGCGTGTAGGCAAACATGCCCTCGCCCGACTTGATGCCGAATTTCGACGCAGCCGTCTTCTCCAGAACCATCGGCGCCACATCGTCGCGGTTGGAGAGATCGGCATTCAGGAAGGACGAGACGGATTTGTAGATATCCAGCCCCGCCATATCGAGCAGCGCCATCGGGCCGATGACGGCGATCTTGTAGCCTATGCCCCACGACACGCAGGTGTCGAGGTCTTCCGGCTCGATGACGCCGCGCTCGACAAGATCGACCGCCTCGCGCAGCAGCGCATAGAGCACGCGGTTCTCGACGAAGCCTGGAACGTCCTTCTTCACCACCACCGGCAGCAGGCCGATCGAGCGGATGAGATCGCGGATAACAGCCACGGTTTCAGGCGCGGTCTTCTCGCCGCCGATCACCTCGATCATCGGGATGATGTGCGGCGGGTTCGACCAGTGCATGCCGACCATCCGCTCGGGATGCGAGATATGAGCCTGCAGCTTGGTGATCGGAATGCCCGACGTGTCGGAAGCGACGATGACGGACGGGCCGATCAGCGGATCGATGTCACGATAGGTCTGCGCCTTGATGTCGATATTCTCGGGCACGTTCTCGATCACCAGTTCGGCGCCATCGACGGCCTCGGCAAT
Source organism: Mesorhizobium sp. M7A.F.Ca.US.005.03.1.1 (assembly GCF_003997975.1). Classification (NCBI taxonomy): domain Bacteria; kingdom Pseudomonadati; phylum Pseudomonadota; class Alphaproteobacteria; order Hyphomicrobiales; family Phyllobacteriaceae; genus Mesorhizobium; species Mesorhizobium sp. M7A.F.Ca.US.005.03.1.1. The sequence continues at coordinate 17,434 of NZ_RZRO01000057.1, read as the reverse complement.
CGTCTCGACGAAACGCACTTTGCCGGCACCAGTCCCGGGCGCCTCGATGTCGAGACGGTCGAGCACGCCGCCGGCAAGATCGAGCATGCCGCGGGCGCGCTCGATTGCCCCTGGCGAAACGTCATACGCCGTCACATCGAGCCCGCCGCGCGAAAGCCGCGCGGCGATGCCTGGACCCATCGTTCCCAGTCCGATGAGAGCGGCGCGCTTGATCATCATGCGGCCTTTGCGGGAGCAGCAGTGGTTGCCGCCTTGAAGGCCGGCCGAGCGGCGATCGCGGCCACCCAGCGCTCCAGATTGGGCATTGACGGCCGGTCGATCTTGAAATCGACGCAGCGCTTCAGGATCGGCGCGCAGGCAATGTCGGCAAGGGTCAGCTTGCCGAGCGCCAGGAAGTCCTTGCCGGCCAGGTGGCCGTCGACGATCTTGAGCTGCGCGACAAGGTCCTTCACTTGCTCCTTGTATTCGGCGGTCTGTTCCTCGGGCGTGAGCTTGGCGCCTTTGAAGGCCGCCAGGTAGCCCGGATTGACCGCAGCCAGCAGGAAGTCCATCCAGCGCTCGACCTCGGTCTTTTCCGCCGGCGTAGCGCCATTCAACTGTTCGCCGCCGAATGCCGCGAGATAGCGCAGGATGGTGTTGGACTCCCAGATCACGGTGTCGCCGTCAACCAGCGTCGGCACCTTGGAGGTCGGGTTGAGCGCCTTGTATTCCGCCGTCTGCGTGTTCTCGAACTGGCGGCCATAATCCTCGCGCTTGTAGGACGCTCCCAACTCTTCGAGCATGAAGAGCACCTTCTGGACGTTGCCTGATGTCTGGCGGCCTAACAGCTTGTACATGTCTTCTCCTCGCTAGTGTCCAGGGCCTACTTGCTCGCCGGCAGCGGCTTGTAGACGATGGCGTCCATTTCGATCTTGGTGTTGATGACCGCTTTTGCCTCGACGGTCGTGCGCGCCAGAACGGCGTCGCCGATCCCTTCGAGGAAGGCCTTGTTGTAGCGGCCGAAATCGCGCGTATCCTCGAGATAGGTGGTGATCCGCACGACATCCGACAGCGTCGCGCCTTCATGCGCGATGACGCGCGCGATGGTCTTCAGCGTCGCCAGCGTCTCTTCTTCGATCGTGCCGCTGATCATGTTGTTGTTCTCGTCTTTCGGCACCTGGCCCGAGACGAAGATGAAATCGCCGGCACGCACCGCCGGATGAAACGGCAGGTTCGGGTTCTTGTTGCCGATGGCGTAGTGGCTGGCGGATTTTCGCGTGCTGTCGCTCAACATATCCCCCTAAAGAACGCTGGTTTCGATGATGTCGACGCCGCGGATTCGGTCGATCAGGTAGACGATGCCGCGGTCGTCGATGGTCACGTCGTTGGACGAGGAACGCTCCGCGCCCTCCGGCGCGTCGGGCATGAAATGACCGACTTCCTTTGGCGCGAACGGATCGGCGATGTCGACGAGGCGCAGCCCCTGCGCGAACCACGCAAACGGAATGACGGTGCCATTGAACCGCTCGGAAGGCTGATGGCAGCCGGTCATCTGCGGCTGCGGTGAACCGTCCGTATCGAGGCCTGGCACCTGGAAGGTCGAGATCGGCAACGGGTTGGTCTCGTCAGTGATGTCGTAAATCCAGGTGAAGGCCGGCGGCGATGGCCGAAGCTTGGCGACATCCTCGTCCGCCACCACCATGATGTTGCGGCCTTTGAGCGGCTGTGGAATCGGCAGGCAGGTGTGCGTGGGATGCGGAAAGCTCGGGCTCGAATTGACGTGCGAGACCAGCTTCGGCTTGGTGATGTCCGAAATGTCGAGGATGAACAGGCCATGATGCCAGTAGCTGACATAGAGCCTGTCGCCCATTCGCAGCGGATGGTGACAGCGCGGCGTGACATAGTCGTGCCAAGGATACTCTTCGCCGCCCCCGGTCCACTGGCCCGGTATCCACCAGCGTCCGACCTCGACCGGCTTCGCGGGATCGATCAGGTCGAGGATCATCACGATGTTGCCGACATAACCGTCGGCGGTCGGCGATATGTAGGCGTAACGGCCGTCGAAGTCGTAGCGGTGGACGCCCTTGCCGCCGGTTATCCATTTCGAGATGAGCTTCGGCTGTGCCGGCTTGGTGGTGTCATAGAGCGCCAGTCCGCCGCCGAAATCAGCCGGGCCGGCGTCGCCAAAGCGCTCGTGGTTGATGATCATCAGTCCGTCCTTGGCGCGCACCTTGTGCGAGTGCCAACCGGGCGGGACATCGATCGTCGTAATTTTGCGCGGATTGCGCGGGTCGGAAATGTCGACCAGCGTCGTGCCGCTCGGCGGCCGCATGTGGCCGATATAGAGGATGTTGCCGTCGACCCAGACCTGACCGCCGCCTGGGCAGTCGACATGGCCGATCTGCTTTGTGTTGAACGCCGAAACCAAATGCATACGCCCTTGCTGCTGAAATTCCATTTCGATGTCCACGCCGCCAATGGCGGCGCGGACATTGCCTGCCGGAGGACCGGAACTAGACGAGACGGAGCAGATCGCCGGCCTGGTTGCGGCCCCAGCGCTTGTAGAGGAGCAGCGCCTTTTGCGTCGGCGCATCGGTGGCGCCGAAGAAGATCACCGGCTCGCTCGACGAGCCGTTGACATGCTCGACCCAGGAACCGCCGGGTATGGCGATGGTGTCGAACTGGTTCCAGTCATAGCGCTTGCCGTCGATGATCGAATGGCCGTTGCCGCGGAACGGCGCCAAGAGCAGGCTGGCGGTCTCGCGCTGCGGCAAGGTCTTCTCGCCGGGGCGCAGCATCTGCACGTAGAAATTGATGGTGTGGAAGACGGGTCCGCCGGTCGTCGGATCGACATAGTCGATGACGATGCCTTCATGGGGGTCGCCATCCCAATCCTTGTGGGCGTCGAGAACCGCTTCCATCTTCTCCCAGCGATAGACATACATCGGCGACGACAGGCCGCCGCCGCGCTTGTGGTCGACGAAACGCGGCATCAGGCCACCTTCGCCATAGATGCGCTGTGAGTAGTCGCTGGGATAGCGGGCGGTCTGCACCTTCTTCTCGACTTCCTTGCCGTCGACCATCTCGGTGTATTTGTGGTCGAAATGGACGGCATGCAGCGTTTCGACCAGCGGCAGGTCGAGCACCGACAGGTTGACCGCCTGCTCGCCGCCAACGGTGCCATGATTGTGCCAGGCGTCGTTGGGCGTCAGCACCATGTCGCCCGGGCCGAAGACCACGTCTTCGCCCTCGACGCCGGTGAAATTGCCCTTGCCCGTCAGGCCGAAGCGGATGGCGCTCGGCGAGTGCTTGTGCGGCGGCATGATCTCGTCGGGATCGTTCAGGCGGTAGGCGGTGTACATGGTGCTGACCGATGCACGCTTGGGCGCAAGACCGGGATTGACGAGGATCAGCGAACGGCGCTCGCTGTCGTCCATGGTCACAAGTTCGGCCGCGCGCTGCAGCAGGGGCTCGATGTCCGAATAGGACCACACGAAGGGAACGGCCCTCGACGTCGCCATCAGTTGCTTGATCTCGTCATGGTCGACGCCTTCCGACGTCGCCCAGAACGGAAACATGTTCTTTGCGTAGAGGGCGTCATAGAGGCCCTTGAGTGCCGCCTTCTTGTTGGTGAGCACATCGTTAGCTGGTTGCGCCAGGGACATATCGGACACCTCTCGTCACGAAGAAAATACTTCTAACCAACTCAACCGTATTCGCATTGGTTTTGCTCGACAATACCCAAATTGCGAATTTTATAAGTTTTTGGTTGAGGTGCATTTTTGAAAGGCAAATGCCCAGAAATAGGCAGGAATAGCCTAGAAATGCACGAAATTCAGCTCACAATCAGGGCGTGAAACCGCTTCGTCACGGCCATGCTGACGCGCATGACAGTCCAACCAACGCAGTTTTTCAGTCTCAACCAAAAGACTTTGGTTGCATCCGGCCGCCTTATCAGGCAGCCACGCTCTGTTGAGCGCGGCTGCGGATCAGATCCGCGGCCTTTTCGGCGATCATGATGACCGCCGCATTGATGTTGCCGCAAACGAGGTCGGGCATGACCGAGGCGTCCACGACACGAAGCCCGGCAATGCCGCGCACCCGCAATTCCGGATCGACCACCGATGCCGCATCGACGCCCAGGCGGCACGTGCCGGCCGGATGATGCACGGTGATCGAGGTCTTGCGGATATGCTCGTCGATCTCGTCGTCGCTCTCGCATTTCGGGCCGGGGAAGAACTCCGCGCCGACAAACGGGGTCATGGACGGCTGGCTGGCAAGGTTGCGTGCAACACGAAAGCCAGCGCGAAGCGACTGCCAGTCGCGCTGCGAGGACAGGAAATTCTGATGGATCAGGGGCGCGGCAACCGGATCGCTCGACGCCAGCTTGACGCTGCCGCGGCTCTCCGGCTGCACCGCAACGATACGGGTCGCAAAGCCGTCGGCGAACGGCGCCTTGAACGGCGACATGTAAGGCCATGCCCCAAGCGGCGCGGCGGTGAAAAGCAGCTGTACGTCCGGCAACGGCCGGCTTGCGTCGCTTTTCAGGAATGCCACGACGCCGCCAGGCACATCTCCCGAAAAGCCCTTTCCGGTGAGATAAGTCCTGACGAAATCCAGCCCGATACGATCGGCCCGCATCATCTTGAGAAACGGTCCAGGCTGTTTGCGCCGATACATCACGATAACCGAAACGTGGTCCTGCAGATTCTTGCCGACTTGCGCACGATCGACCTTCGTCTCGATGCCATGCGCCGCCAGCTCGCCGCTGTCGCCTATGCCTGACAGCATCATCAGCTGCGGCGTGTTGATGACGCCGCCGGCAAGCAGAACTTCGCGCCGCGCCAGAACTTCATGGCTCGCCCCGCCTCTGGTGTAGGCAATGCCGGCTGCGCGGCCATCCCTGAGCAGGATCTTCGTCGCCATCGCGCCGGTCAGCACCTTGACATTGCCGCGCCGCATGGCGGGCCGCAGATAGGCGGTTGCGGTCGAGCAACGGCGGCCGTTGGCGATTGTCATCTGCAGCCGGCCGAAACCTTCCTGTATGGCGCCATTATAGTCATCGGTCTGCGGGTATCCGGCATCACGGCTGGCTGTGGCGAAGGCATCGATCAGTTCGTCCTTGTAGCGGCAGAACTGGGTGTTCAGCGGCCCGCTGCCGCCACGGTACCGGCTTTCGCCCGCTTCCCAGCGCTCCTGCTTCTTGAAGTAGGGCAGCACCTTGTCGAACGACCAGTCCGTCAGGCCGCTTGCCGCCCAGCGATCGTAGTCGCCGCGATTGCCGCGCACATAAGCCATGGCGTTGGTGGAGGAAGAGCCGCCGATGACCTTGCCGCGCGCGCATTCGACCTTGCGGCCGCCGACATTGGCCTCGGGCTCGCAGAAATACATCCAGTCGTGGCGGCGCTCCGTCAGTATCTTGCCCCAGCCGAGCGGGATGTGGATCATCGGATCGCGGTCCCAATCCCCCGCCTCCAGCAGAAGCACCGACACGGCGGGGTCTTCGCTCAGCCGGTTCGCCAGCACGCAGCCGGCCGATCCCGCACCGACAATGACGTAGTCAAAGGTTTCGCCAGCCGGCATGCGTGATCCTCGGGAGAAAGACGTCTGCCGCGATGGCAACCGTCGACATGGGCAGTCAACCATCGCGCAACTGGTGTTGTCAACCATTGCGTACAGTTGTAGATTGGTTGAATTGGTTGAGTGCCGTCGAACAGGTTTTCGTGTCACAATATGATGTCGGGACGTTGAGTCGGCGATCTGCCGATCGGACAGGAGATTTGGTTTTGAGCGCATTCGAGCCGCAGGTCGGACCATCTGATCTCGACGACATCATCGCCGCGGTCCGCCAGTTGCAGCAGGGCGGCGGCAAGCTTCCGTCCGAGCGCGATCTTGCGGAACATCTGAGCGTCAAGCGCCATCAGCTTCGCAAGGCGCTTGAAGTGCTGCGCCTTTCAGGCGACCTCAAACCGGCGCGCGCCAGGCGGGCGCCGACCGCCCTTCCGAGATATGGCGAGGAACTGGTCAGGGTAACCAATCCGATCGAGGTCCTGGAATTGCGCCTGATTATGGAGCCGGGCCTTGCCCGACTGGCGTCGCTGCGCGCCTCCTCTTTCGAGACGGCGCGGATCCTCGACGCGGCAACCACGCCGGAGAACGCCCCGTCGGGTGAGGTCGATTTCGCTTTCCATCTCGCGATCGTTGCCGCAGCCCGCAACCATCTCGCCGCGGAATTCTACAAGATGCTGCGCCAGGTCGGTGTCGATGCGCGAGTGAAGGTTGCGCGCACCGCGGCACCCACCTGCCCCAAGCGGATCGCCCACCGCGACGGCGAGCATCGCCTGATCGCCGAAGCGATCTCGCAGCGCGACCCCGAAGCGGCAGAGGCCGCAATGCGCGCGCACCTTCTGTCGGTGCAGAGACAGATCATGGAACGGTCGAATGCCGGCGCCTTTGCCGCGTGATCGCATCACCTCTGACATCGAGCCTGTGCGGGGAATTTCAAATTGAAACGTCATTTCGACGTGCTGGTCATCGGCGCGGGATCCGCTGGCTCGGTTGTTGCCAGCCGTCTCAGTGAAGACCGGTCGTGCCAGGTCGGCCTCATCGAGGCCGGGACGATGCCGGCCGATCCCGACATCGCCGACCCGCTGAAATGGACGATGCTCCAGGGCCGCGCCTACGACTGGAGCTACCGGACCGTGCCCCAGCCCTTCACCGCCAACCGCGTCCATGAATGGCCGCGCGGCAAAATCGTCGGCGGCTCGAGCTGCCTGCATGCAATGGCCTATGTGCGCGGCCATCCCGATGATTTCGAACCCTGGGTGCAAGCCGGCGGCGAGCGCTGGTCCTATCGGGGGTTGTTGCCGGGCTTCATCCGCAGCGAAGCCTTCACCGCCTTCGACGGGCCAACACGCGGCAAGAGCGGCCCGCTGGACGTCTATCTGCCGGACGCCGAGGTCAGTCCGGTCGTGCGTGCCTACATCGCCGCCGGGCGATCCATGGGGGCCCCCGCCCTGAGCGACCACAACAGCGGCGAGCTGGTCGGCACCAGCCCCAATTCACTCAACATACGCGACGGCAAGCGCCTGAGCGTCGCCGACGCCTATCTGCCGCCGCGGGTCATGGCGCGGCCGAACCTGACCTTGCTCACCGGCCACGAGGTCGAGCATCTGGTTCTGGACGGCCACAGGGTCACGGGCGTGAGCGTGGTCTGCGAGGGCCAGAACAGAACGCTCTGTGCCGACCGGATTGTCCTTTGCGCCGGCGCCGTGTCCACGCCGCTCATCCTCATGCGGTCGGGCATTGGTTGCCCGGATACGCTGAAGCAGGCTGACATACGCTGCCTTGCCGATCGCAGCGAGGTGGGCCGCAACCTGCAGGATCATCTGCTGGCTCTTGGAAATGTCTACAGCACCAAAAAGCCGGTGCCGCCTTCCCGCCTGCAGCACTCCGAATCGCTGATGTATCTGCACAGCGACGACCCGACCCGCTCCATGGGAAGTCCCGATATCGTGCTCGCCTGCGTCGTCGCTCCGTCGGCGGCCGAGGGCCTGAATGCCCCGCTTTATGGCTCGGCCTTTACCATCCTTTGCGGCGTCACTCATCCGACAAGCCGCGGGCGCATCACACCGAGCGGGCCGGGCCGCAACGATACGCCGGTCATCGATCCGCATTATCTGGAAACCGAACACGATCGCGCGACATTCAGGATGGCGTTGAAGCGGGCGCGCATGGTCGGCCATCATGAGGCCCTGGACGAATGGCGCGATACGGAGATCCTGCCAGGCGCACCGGTTCAGTCCGATGCCGAACTCGATGCTTTCATCGCCAGGGCTGCTTCCACCCATCACCATCCGGCCGGCACCTGCCGGATGGGTCTTGACACCGAGGCCATCGTCGATCCCGACTTGCGGCTGAACGGCTTCGACAATGCCTTTGTCGTCGACGCCTCGGTGATGCCGGCGATCCCGAGCGGACCGATCAACGCGGCGATCGTCGCCATCGCCGAAACCTGGGCGGCGTCTTCACGGGTTACCGCGGCGGCCGCGTGACGGCGGCCGCATCCGACACTTCCCCTGGGTTCCGAATGGCTCTGCTTCCCGGCGACTATCAGCTATGGAGATGCGTCAGCTCAAACGCCGCTCCGTCCCGGACGCCGGCCATGCGCTGCTCGGCGGACCGGAACATGTCCGCGAACTCCACCTGGTTCTCGAACACCACGCCGCCGACCTTGACCGTCAAGGCATCCTCGGTGCCTTTTGGCGCGAAATAGACTTGTGCGATGCGCGCCCTGATACGCTCGCCGATTTCCCTGGCTTCTGCTTCGGTCGCGCCGGCGAGGAAAACCCCGAACATCGACGTCCCCATACGTCCAACCAGATCCTCCGCGCGCACTGACGATTGTATGGTTGAGGCTATGAGCCGCAAGGCTTGATCGCCCCATTCAAGACCAAAGCGCAGGTTGATGGACCGCAGATGCTCCGAATGGATGACCAGGAAGGCGCCGGATTTCGGCCCCGGCACCGACGGCCTTGCGGTTCTTTTTTCGACCATCGACGTGAAGACCGCTCCGTTCAGGCAGCCGGTCGTGGTGTCGAAGGTTGCCGACTTGTCGAGTTCCCGGCGATAGCGACGAAGCTCGATCTGTTTCAATCCAACGAACAGAAAAAGCGGAACACCAAGAACGACAGGCAACAGGATTGCCGTGACCATGCTGCGCCCAAATGGCGTCAGCGCCTCCGAGAACAGAAGCAGATAATTGAGACCGACGGAAACGCCCAGGATTGCAGCGGTTCCCAGAAAGGTCAGCAAAGCGACGCCTTTCCATGCCTGGTCGGTGGTGCTCGCCATAGTCTTTGTCACTGGCCGATCTCCTGTGGATGGGCTTGTATAAGGCCGGTGTGTTGCAATTTCAGTTTCAAGGAACATTGCAATTTAATCGATTGCGCGATGACCCCATCAAGGCTGCGCCCGTGGCGGTTAACAAACAAAACATCAGGGATTGAATGACAGCCTATTGTGCCGGGCCGAACATGCCCATCTCCGCGTCCCTGGCTGTCGCCTCCGCCTTGCCGTAGATGCCGCTCGGCAGCGCCGTGGCCCAGCCGTTGGAGACAAGCCAGGCGCCAACATCCTGCTTGCCCAGCCTGCACGGTGCGGCGACGGCAAAACGCTCGACGTCCGGCGGTACGAAACAGTGCAGCGCGCGTCCCCTCAGCCAGGAATTGAAAACGGCGCGGGCGCGTACGCCGCAAGGCCAGGTGACGTCATGAAACGAGCAGGAGCTGTCGAGATCGATGCCTCGCACTCCGCTGATGAACACCTTGCGGCCCATGGCTTCGAACATCGCCGATGATGTGACAACCGGGCGGTAGAGCAAGACCTCCCGCCAATCCCTGGGCATCGGCGTTTTCGGGGGCACGGCGAGACCGAGCTCGCTGAGCGGCGGACGGGGCTCGGCCCGTTCGATCTCAGCGGGATCAAGCCGTGGTGGAGCGATCAGGTCTTGAGCAACCTTGCGCGCCGGCTCCAGGCGTTGTGCGCCGGCAACCGGTGCAACCGGTCGGACAGGCTGGGTATCGTCAACATCCCGCGACCGGGCACGGACAGGCCGATCGACCGAAAGCAACGCCCCGCCCTGAATGATCAGCAGTATCCCCGCCAGGAGCAGGAGGCTTCCAAGTGCGATCGCCAAGCGGCTGCGGCCCGGCCTGGCCATCAGCTTGAACAGGATCTCAGGGATTTACGCCGGTCAGAAACCCGACGTCGATTTGGCAACCAGCTTGAGCGCACCTTTTTCAATCCGATAGAACGGCATCGAGCGTTGGCTGGATCCGTCGGCCCGAAACCGGAACAGGCCGGTCGACCCCCGAAAGCCGTTTGGATTCTCAAGAACCTTTTTGCTGAAACCATCGGGCCCGACCGCGCTGGCAATCCCTGCCGTCAGCGCAACCATATCATAGGCGTAGGCCACATTGACGTCAGCCGGATAGTTGTATGTCGTCCTGAAGCGGTCGGCGATCGGCCCGGTTTCGCCTGGATCGAGCGTGGCGACAAACGCCCCCTCGAAGAGCGGATCCATGGGGTGCTCCAGCCAACGGTTCGTCCCGACGACGGAGATCGTCTTTCCCGGAATGCCCTTCGATTTGAGGGCGGCAAGGACAGGCGACGGACTGCCATTGCCGCTGGCGACGATGACGGCGTCAGGGGCGTCCACGAGTGAGCCCATTTCGTCGACCGTCTTCGCGCCGTCGCCGGCAGAATATCGGAGAGTGACCGCGAGCGCCGCGCCGTAGATGCTGAGGCTGTTTGCGACCCGCTTCTCCATGGCGCCGGCGTTTGGGCCATCCGCGACAAGCAGTACGAACTTCTTGCTGCCTTTCGCGGCCAGTCCCGCGGCGCCCGCGGCGGCGCTGTCCGCTTCGCCAAGGAGCACGGCATAGACCCCGGGGCCGCCGGCGAAATTGTCGGCGAGCGCCAGAACCGGTGGCCGCTTCGACCCCGACAGCGTGGCAATATGCTGGGCCGCCGGCAGCTCGGTCGGGCCGATGACGACTTTAGACCCCGTCGTAATGGCCGTAACCGCCAGTTTGCCGGCCAGTGCGCTGTCGCCTTTGGTATCTTCTACCGTCAGCGCCAGCAATCCGTTGCCGATATCCGTCATCGCCAGCTTGGTCGCATCGAGCATCTTCCTGCCGTTTTCCCCGGCCGTTCCAGGGGCGGACAGCGGCAGCAGCATCGTGACTTTGGTCGACCCGGTGCCCAGCGACTGGGTCGCCTGGACGGGACCGGCACCGGCGGCGCCGTTCTGCCCGGCAGGCGCGGTAACCGCCGCCGGATCGAGCACTTCGGACACGCCGCCCTTCGACTGGCAGCCCGACACGATCGCGGCGAGCGCCAAGGCGATTGCCCATGTCCGCGGACGGTGGACCTGTCGGCCAGCTTCCATGAATGCTCCACCCCTATGTGCCGCCGGATATTGTTCCCGGTCTGGTCTTCAACGCATGTTACGGCGGACTTGCAGTGCCGTCTGTAGTTCTTTTAGCCGCCGAACAGCCTGCCTCTGAGCGCCCTGATCTGCCTTGCTTGCCCGGCACTTCGATAGTCGGCGCATTTCATGTATCGCGGCCCGGGCACGAACACGCGGCGCACGCAGACGCCCTTTGCCTGGGCAGGGGCTCCACCCTCCTCGCCTGGCGAAAATGCGGAAAAGCCGAACGTCGCCACCGGCAAAGGCCCGGTCACTTCGATCCCTTCCCTTGCCAGGATTGCCCGCGCACGCTGGCAGTAGCGGACTGAAAGGGCCGAGAACCGGCTTTCATTGTGCCCGGCGCGATACTTCATGACGGTGGTGCAGAGATCACCCGCGGCGAGCTTGTTGGCCTGTGCAAGATATTTGACCCCCAGCGCGATGTTGGCCGCCGGCGCGCTCAGATCGTCCAGTGAACCTCGAAAGCCGAGCATCCTGGCCGTCGCCGGCATCACCTGCATCAGGCCGACTTCGCCGTCACCGCCTTGCACGTCGGGATCGAAGCCGCTTTCGATCTCCATCACCGCATGCGCCAGCATCGGCTCCAGGCCATAGATCGATGCCTGGCAACTCGCAAATGCCTTGAAAGCCTGCCGGGTCCACTCCGTGGCCGGATCACAGCGCACTGGTTGCTTCAGGCCGGACGAAAGCTGTGGTTTCACGGATGGTCGTTCCAGCCAGTTGGCACTGGCCGGCGTGACCGTTTGGACAAAGCCAAACAACACGATCGCGCCCGCGACCGCCTTCAGGAAGGATCCGTCGGCTGTCATGATGGCCAACAGGCGTCGGTTCGCCTATCCGGTCAGTGCATGTACTCGACCATGCGATCGTGAAAACACTCGCATTTGTTGAGGGTGTCTTCGTCCTTGTAGTTCGTCTTCAGGTAGCCATAGGCCTTGCCGCAAGCGACCTTGGCCTCCGACGCCCAGACGAAGACGGGACGCGACGAGTTGATCCACTCCGAGCTGTTGGCGACGGCAACCGACTCGTCCATCAACTTCACAACCTCCTGCTTCAGATCGACGATGTTGTCGTTCAGCACCAGGTTGGAGGTGCCGACGACACGGCAATAGTCGCCCGTCGGACCATCGATGATGTCGGCGGCATACCCCGTCGACCCGACTGCCAGCAACAGCGTCGCAGCGGAAACAAGCAGTCTTGCAGAACGTTTCATGTTGAGCTCCCCTAAATATTAGCGACGTATAACATAATCGCGTGGTTGTGCGCTATGGCGTTACACCACGTTTGCCGTTGTCTGATGCTGGGTTATGCCGTCGTCGTAGAGCAGCGTGATCGTGTTGGCCGCGGGGTGGTTCGTGAGTTCCGCCACTTGGACAAAATTGGCCGGATCTCCCGATCCGCTCGTGTCGACACTCAGCACGCCGGTCCCTGCGTCGTAGTTGACGAAGTTGCCGACATTCGCAGGAGTCGAGTCGAACAGCGCTGTCAGGTCGATCTTGTCGCCGTCGCCGCCATTGAAGTCCGTGATCAGATCCTTGATGTCGAGGTTCTCAAGTCTGAACGTGTCGGCGCCCGTCCCGCCGGTGAGCGTGTCACTCCCGGCACCACCGACCAGCAGGTCGTTGCCGGCGCCGCCGATCAAAGTGTCGGCGCCGCCTTCGCCTCTGAGCGTGTCGTTGCCCAATCCGCCGGCCAGGTAATTGGCGCCGGAGTTTCCGTAGAGATAGTCATCGCCGGAACCGCCGATCAAGCCCTCGATGCCAGTCAGCGTATCTCCCGTGGCATCGCCCCCGGTGATGTTGCCATCACTCGGATTGCTGGGGGTGCCATGAACACCGGCGGCGCCACCGGCATCTGTCAGGTTTATCGAGACCGCCGCGCTGCCGGTATAGTCGGCGATGTCGGTGCCGGCTCCGCCTGAGATCGTATCGATATGCGTGCTGCCGGCGATCACGTCGTTGACCGTTCCCGCAAAGCCGGGGAGGGTGAAGGATCCACCCGAACTTGCAGCTACCTGATGGATGTCCAGTGACTGGGTCGCACTGACGTCGCCGTCTCCGTCGACCGCACTGACTTGGAAATGCAAGGTGGTGTCGGATGGCAGTATCGTTTGTGAGATGTCGACGGCAGACAGCCTGATTTTCGAACCGGCGTCACCGGTTATGGAAATTAGGTTGAAGTCGATCGAAGGGTCGATGACGAGATGTCCGTTCGTAACTGTCGCCGTTCCGCTACGGGTGTCGCCGGTAACGGAATTGGTTGCTACCCACGAAACAGAACCAGAGCTGTTGCCGGTTGCGGCGAAATCGAGGCTGCCTATGAACTTCGGATTCAGCGTCGGAGCATCGTTTCCGGCGGTTGAGGAGGTGTGAAACTCCATGGTGAAGTTTTCATCTTTCTCAATAAACTGATCGGCGACACCGAAGCCCTGTGTCGAAGAGTTGACGCCGGTGCCAGTGCCGGTGAACTCGATCAGGCCATCCGGCGTTTCAAGGAAAGGTGTCGGACCACCCGGCGACAGCCCCGTGAGTGTTTGAGTTACCGTTGTTGCTGCATCGGGCGTGATAAGGGCAAACGCGTAGGTGCCATCTGGATGCAAGGTGAGTGAATAGATATCGGTCCCAGTGGAGGTTTCGGCCAGCAGCACTGTCGTTCCGTCGCTCTGGACTGTCGTGCTGTAGCTAATCCCCGTGATCGCCGGTCCTGCTATGTTGAAATGATTGACCCCGTCGGCTCCCGCTACGAAGTCAAACAAGCCGTTGACGGATCCGACCTCGTTGGGGATCGTACCTGGCGTGAAAGCTCCAAGCGTCGGAATGTCGTCGACGATGTCGACCAGGATGGAGCCGGTGGTGGTGTTGCCGTGGGCGTCGGTCACCGTATAGGTGAAGCTGTCCTTGTCCTGCTCGGTGGTGATGCCATTGTTGGTCGTCGCACCATCATAGGTCTGGGTCAGCGTGTAGGTATAGGTGCCGTTGGCGTTGAGCACCAGATTGCCGTAGCTGCCGCTGGCCGGCGAGGTCAGCGTATAGGTGTACGGGCCGGTGCCGCCGGCCGGCGTGATCGCGCCGTTGAAGATCTCGCTGTTGCCGGCCGCATCGCTGCCCGTCGCAAGGCCCTTCTCGCTGACCAGAGCATCGGTGTCGGATGCCGTCACCGTCACATTGTTGACGGTGATGTCCAGCGTCACCGTCGAGGTGTCGCCGTCGCCGTCGGTGATGGTGTAGACGAAGTGATCGACCGCGTTGGTGGTCACCGCGTTGGGGTTGGCCGTGTAGGTGTAGGCGCCGTTGGCGCCCAGGACCAGCGTGCCATACTGGCCCGCGATCCCGGCTCCGCCGAGATTGCCGCTTACCGGGTTCGACACGTTCGAACCGGTTGCCACGCCCGTCACCGCGCCGCCAGGTGCCGCGCCGTCGGCGCCCAGAACGTCCGCCGTCCCGTCCGTCAGCACGTTGCCCGAGGCCTGCGCGCCTTCCGACACGCTGTTGGTGTCGGCATGCGCCGTCGGAATGTCGTCGACGATGTCGACCAGGATGGAGCCGGTGGTGGTGTTGCCGTGGGCGTCGGTCACCGTATAGGTGAAGCTGTCCTTGTCCTGCTCGGTGGTGATGCCATTGTTGGTCGTCGCACCGTCATAGGTCTGGGTCAGCGTGTAGGTATAGGTGCCGTTGGCGTTGAGCACCAGATTGCCGTAGCTGCCGCTGGCCGGCGAAGTCAGCGTATAGGTGTACGGGCCGGTGCCGCCGGCCGGCGTGATCGCGCCGTTGAAGATCTCGCTGTTGCCGGCCGCATCGCTGCCCGTCGCAAGGCCCTTCTCGCTGACCAGAGCGTCGGTGTCGGATGCCGTCACCGTCACATTGTTGACGGTGATGTCCAGCGTCACCGTCGAGGTGTCGCCGTCGCCGTCGGTGATGGTGTAGACGAAGTGATCGACCGCGTTGGTGGTCACCGCGTTGGGGTTGGCCGTGTAGGTGTAGGCGCCGTTGGCGCCCAGGACCAGCGTGCCGTACTGGCCCGCGATCCCAGCTCCGCCGAGATTGCCGCTCACCGGGTTCGAGACGTTCGAACCGGTTGCCACGCCCGTCACCGCCCCGCCAGGTGCCGCGCCGTCGGCGCCCAGAACGTCCGCCGTCCCGTCCGTCAGCACGTTGCCCGAGGCCTGCGCGCCTTCCGACACGCTGTTGGTGTCGGCATGCGCCGTCGGC
>NZ_RZRO01000057.1:0-2155 GCF_003997975.1 Mesorhizobium sp. M7A.F.Ca.US.005.03.1.1 | reverse complement strand
CGCCCGTCACCGCCCCGCCAGGTGCCGCGCCGTCGGCGCCCAGAACGTCCGCCGTCCCGTCCGTCAGCACGTTGCCCGAGGCCTGCGCGCCTTCCGACACGCTGTTGGTGTCGGCATGCGCCGTCGGCACGTCGTCGACGATGTCGATGACGATGGCCGCCGGGGCCGACGACGAGGTGCCGTCAGAGACGGTGAGCGAGAAGCTGTCGGTCTCGGTGACTGCCGGAACGTCCGTCGTCGTGCTGGTCAGCGTGTACTGATAGGCAGCAACGCCGGTTGCCGGGTTGTAGCCGGTGATCAGCAGCGTGCCGTGGTCGCCCTGGAAGACCGAACCGTTGAGGCTGCCAATGGCAACCGTGACGCCGCCGATGGTGACGCTCTGCACGTCGTCGAGCCCGTCGGCGTCCGACACCGTGAAGGTGCCTGTTGCAACCGTGCTGCCGTCGCCGGCCGCCGAACCCGCCGCCAGACCTGCTTCATAGACCTGGTCATGCGCGCCGGCCGGGTTGCCCTGGTCGACGACGATCTGCGGCACGTCGTTGGTGCCGTTGATGGTGATGGTCAGCGTTGCCGTATCGGTCTCGCCGTCGGCATCCTTCATCGTGTAGTTGAAGGTCTCGGTCAGCGTCTGGCCGGCGTCCAGCGCCTGCACCGCCGGATCGGCGTTGTTGAGCGTATAGGTGTAGGTGCCGTCGGGATTGGCCACGAAGGTGCCGTGCGCGCCCGTCGTCGAGCCATCCCAGCTGATGAAGCTCGTCGGCGTGTCGGCGCCCGGCTGGTTGTTGGCATGCAGGTCGTTGGTCAGCACATTGCCGTTGACCGGCGAGAGCGCGTCCTCGCTGATGCTGTTGGTGTCGTCGACCGCATTGGGCACGTCGTCGACGATGTCGATGACGATGGCTGCCGGAGCCGACGACGAGGTGCCGTCCGAAACGGTGAGCGAGAAGCTGTCGGTCTCGGTGACTGCGGGAACGTCCGTGGTCGGGCTGGTCAGCGTGTACTGATAGGCAGCAACGCCGGTTGCCGGGTTGTAGCCGGTGATCAGCAGCGTGCCGTGGTCGCCCTGGAAGACCGAACCGTTAAGGCTGCCAATGGCAACCGTGACGCCGCCGATGGTGACGCTCTGCACGTCGTCGAGCCCGTCGGCGTCCGACACCGTGAAGGTGCCTGTCGCAACCGTGCTGCCGTCGCCGGCCGCCGAACCCGCCGCCAGACCTGCTTCATAGACCTGATCATGCGCGCCGGCCGGGTTGCCCTGGTCAACGACGACCTGCGGCACGTCGTTGGTGCCGTTGATGGTGATCTCGACCGTTGTCGTCGAGGTGTCGCCGTCGCCATCGGTCAGCGTATACGTGAACGTGTCCGTCAGATGCTGGCCGGTGGTCAGCGCCTGGACCGCCGCAGCGCCGTTGTTCAGCGTGTAGCTGTAGTGGCCGTCCGCATCGATCGTGATCGAACCGTAACTGCCCGCCACGGCCGACCCGACATGGCCCGAGGCCGATGTGACCGTGCCTGCCTCGACGCCCGTTACCGTCGCCCCGTCCGCGCCCTTAACGTCGGCGACGCCGTCCGTCACATTCGCGTCCGCGCCGCCGCTGGCCGTGATCACGTTGCCGTCCGCGACCGTCGCGCCGTCTTCCGTCACGCTGTCCGTATCGGCAACCGCGGTCGGCACGTCGTCGACGATGGCGACGGCAAAGGTGGTGCTGGCCGAATCGCCGTCGACGTCCGTGACAGTGATGCTGAAATTGTCCGGAACCGTGTCGTTGGGATCGAATCCGTTCGTGTGCTCGGGATGAGTGACCGATTCGGTCACCGTGTAGTTATATTCGATGGCGCCGGTGCTCGGATTGTAGGAGACAATCGTCAGAAAGCCGAAATCGCCAGGAATCTGCTGGCCGACGCCGGTGACGGCGACACCGTTGATAACGATCGACCCGATTCCATCCGGTGCGTCGATGCTGATCGTTCCGATGCCTGAGGTTTCGGAATTGCTTGGCGCGTCGCTGCCGGGCGATTGTGTCTGGTTGCCATCGAGGCCAGTTTCACTGGCCGCTTCGGTCGGGGCAAGCAGTGACGTGGCCACCACTGAAACCGGCCTGTCGACGATGGACGGGAACAGTTCGCGGCGATCCAGAAGCCCAAACTGCAAGGC
>NZ_RZRO01000056.1:0-45066 GCF_003997975.1 Mesorhizobium sp. M7A.F.Ca.US.005.03.1.1 | reverse complement strand
TCCTTGGCGCGGGCCTCCTTGCCGTTGATACGGTAAAGCGAGCCGGCCTCGCGCTCGATGCGGCGCGACACCTGCAGTTCGTCGGCATCGTTGAAGGCAGCAGGCGCCGAGCGGTCACTGTTGTCGAGGAAAAGCGTGACTTCGGCGGTGTTGCGGGCGGGCCGAGTGCCCGAGCCGGAAAAGATGACGTCGTCCATGCCGGACGCGCGCATGTTCTTGTAGGAGCTTTCGCCCATCACCCAGCGCAGCGCCTCGACAAGGTTCGACTTGCCGCAGCCATTCGGTCCGACAATGCCGGTCAGGCCGCGTTCGATGACGAACTCGCCGGGCTCGACGAAGGACTTGAAACCGAGGAGGCGAAGGCGCGAAAACTTCATTCGCGCCGCCCGCTAAGCGGATTTCGGTGGTTTTGCGAAAGGAAGTCGCGGCACGACGAGAAGCCGCGCACGCCGAAGCGCCGCCGCCTCAGGGCTGACTGGACGTCAGAGCAGAGGGTCGATGATGGCCGACATTTCCTCAATCGACATCGCCCCCTTGTAGGTCTTACCGTTGATGAAGAAGGTCGGTGTCGAGTCGACCTTGAATTCATTGGCGCCGCGCTTCTGGACCGATCTCACATCGTCCAGAAGTTTCTGGTCCGTCAAGCAGGCCTCGAAGGACTCCTGTGTAAAACCGGCGAGCTTCGAGATTTGCAGCAGCGCATCCTTGGTATTCTGGACGCCAACCCAGTTCGCCTGCTGCCGGAACAGGACGTCGACCATGGGGTAATAGTTATCCTTGGCGCAGCGCGCCAGCATAAAACCGGCTTCGGCGCTCGGGTCGAACGGGAATTCGCGCAGGATGTAGCGAACCTTGCCGGTGTCGATGTACTTGGTCTTCAGGTCCGGAAAGGTGGTCTCGGCGAAATGCGCGCAATGCGGGCAGGTCATCGAGGCGTATTCGACGATGGTGACCTTGGCGTCGTCCTTGCCAAGCTGCTTGTCGGGCAGCGCGCCAGGCTTCATCAGTTCCGTCATGTCCACGGTGCCCTGGGCTTCCGGCGCGGTGGCGGCGGCCGGCGTGGCCGGCTTTGCGGGAGCGGCCGGCTCAGCGGGCTTCACATTCGCAGCCTTCGCCTCCTCGCCAGAGTCGCTGCAGGCCGCGAGCAGGGCCACCGCCGGAATGGCGGCCAGCGAAGACAGGACGTTTCTGCGAGACAAGCTTTGGCCAAACGGGGGACGGTTCATACGAATCACCTGACAAGGGTTGGATTTTGCAATGCAAAGACACGAAAAGGCGAGAGTTGGCGCGAATTAAGGCATCTCGATCCCCAATCCAATCGCGAAACCTGACAAGGGCGATCACGAAAGCGAGATATTGACGACGAATCCATGACTTTCTTCAAGACGCCTATGATTTTCTCTCCCCAATAATGGTCGCGCCAAGTTTCTCCAGCGAGGCGCGCAGTCCTTCATTATCGACCAGGCCGACAGTCCCCGACAATTTCGTCTTCTCAGCCGCGGTCAGCGGTCTCAGGGCCGGTCTGCGCTTTCCTTTGTCGGCTGTCACCGGCTTCTGCAGGATCCGGATGCGGTTGATGGCGGTGAAGCCGAGGAAGGCGTTGACCCGGTTGATGATCTCGCCCGTCTCGTGCTGCAGATGAAGTGCCGCCATGCCTTCGCAGGCAATGACCAGCACGGCCGGCTCGAACGGATCGTCCTCATGCATACGGCGCGGCCACTGGATTTTTTCGGGACGCGAGTGGCTGGCCAGCCGCGGGCCGGCGATCTCGTCCCATGACTGGACGAGGCCGATCGAAATGCCGGCCCGCTTGCGCAGCACCGGATCGAGGATCCTGGTCGCGAGATCGCTGACCGGGACGGGATTGCCGTAGGGCGTTCTCCCTGCCATGTACGTCCTCCAGCGACGACCCAGCAGATACCGGCCAGGCCAATACAAGATCAATGGCACCAGCAGACCAGACCCGCAAGACCGCATCCTGGGATAGTGGCAAAGCCACATCCGGAGATAGCAGCATAGCTGCATCTGGAGATAGCAGCACAGCTGCATCCGGTGTCAGCGACGATATCGCATCCCGCCTGCTCGGCTGGTATGATGTGCATCACCGTGAATTGCCGTGGCGCATCACGCCCCGTGAGCATGCACGCGGCGTGCGGCCTGATCCCTACCGCATCTGGCTCTCCGAGGTCATGCTGCAGCAGACCACCGTCGAAGCTGTGAAGGCTTATTTCCGGGTATTCGTCGAGAAATGGCCCGATGTCGAGGCGCTGGCCGCGGCGCCGACCGAGGACGTGATGAAGGCGTGGGCGGGGCTCGGTTACTACTCCCGCGCCCGCAATCTCAAGGCTTGTGCCGATCTTGTGGCCGAGCGTGGCGGCCGGTTTCCCGACACGGAGACGGGTTTGAGAGAGCTGCCCGGCATCGGCGCCTATACGTCGGCGGCCATCACGGCGATTGCCTTCGATCGCCCCGCCGCGGTTGTCGACGGCAATGTCGAACGTGTCATCTCCCGGCTGTTTTCGATCACAACCCCGCTCAGCGAAGCCAAGCCCGAGATCCGCGCCCATGTCGAGCGCATGGTGCCCGGGATAAGGCCTGGCGACTTCGCCCAGGCGATGATGGATCTCGGCGCCACCATCTGTACGCCACGCCGGCCACGCTGCATGCTGTGCCCGCTACGCGAAGACTGCAGCGCGGTCGTTTCAGGCGATCCCGAGTACTTCCCGGTGCGCCTGCCCAAGGCCGACAAGCCGCAGCGGCACGGCGCGGCCTTTGTCGCCGCACGGGCCGACGGCGCCATCCTTCTGCGCAAACGGGCCGAGAAGGGCTTGCTCGGCGGCATGACCGAGGTGCCGACGACAGGCTGGACCGCGCGGATCGATGGGGCAACCACGCAAGCGGCCGCGCCGTTTCCCGCCGACTGGCGGCATGCGGGCCGCATTGCGCATGTCTTCACGCATTTCGCTCTCGAACTCGAAGTCTTTCACGCTCACATCAAAGGTGATGCGCCAGACGGGCATTTCTGGTCGCTCGCTCACGAGATTTCCGGCGAGGCGCTGCCGACTGTCATGAAAAAGGCAATCGAGGCTGCGATACCCGGCGCGACGAAAAAGCCGTCGCCACACAGTGCAAAGAGGCCCCATGACTGAAATACGCCACATCGTTTTCGACATCGGCCGCGTGCTGATCCACTACGATCCCAACATTCCGTTCAGCCGCCTCATTCCGGATGCCGAAGAGAGAAAGTGGTTTTTCGACAATGTCTGCACGCATGATTGGAACATCGAGCAGGATCGCGGCCGGACCTGGGAAGAGGCCGAGGCGCTGCTGATCGCGGACCACCCCGATCACGCGGAAAACATCCGCGGTTTCCGCCGCCACTGGCACGAGATGGTGCCGCATGCCTATGAGGACAGCGTCGCCATCATGGTCGGTCTGATCGAGAGCGGCCACGACGTGACCATGCTGACCAATTTCGCCAGCGACACGCTGGCCGAGGCCCGCGAGCGCTTCGATTTCCTCAATCGTCCGCGCGGCGTGACGGTGTCGGCCGATATTCGCCAGATCAAGCCCGACCGAGCCATCTACGATCACCACGTCGCCGCATTCGGCCTCGAACCGGCCGCGACGCTGTTCATCGATGACAGCCAGAAGAATGTCGACGGCGCCAAGGCGGCAGGCTGGCAATCGGTGCTGTTCACCGACGCAAGGACGCTTCAAGCAGACCTTGAACGTCTCGGAATCAAGGCCTGATTTGAATCGCTTCGCGCGATCCGTTGAGCCTTTGAATCAACGGCATTCGAAGCAATTGGCAGGGGCTCAGGCCCCTGCCCGCTCCATGCCGAGCCGCGCGATGCGGCGAAGCTCGTCGATCGGGGTCAGGCCACCGCTGCGCTCATAATGCCAGAAGGTCCAGCCGTTGCAGGCATCCAGCCCCTGCACTTCGGCGCCGACCTTGTGGATCGAACCGGCGCTGTCGCCGATCGCCACCGTGCCGTCGGCCCGCACCTTGGCCGCCCAGCGCTTCTTGGCATCGTAGAGCGTCGCACCCGGCATCATCAGGCCGGTGTCGATCAGGCTGACGAATGCAACGCGCGGCTCGGCGCGCTTGCCCGTGAGAACGGTCAAGTCGGCCTCTTCCAGCGGCCGCACTGCGTCGATGCGCTCGTTGGCGGCGTCGATGTAGGCCTGCTCGCGCTCGATGCCGACGAAATGGCGGCCGAGGCGCTTGGCCACCGCGCCCGTGGTGCCGGAGCCGAAGAACGGATCGAGCACGATGTCGCCCGGTTTGGTCGAGGCCATCATGATGCGGGCAAGCAGCGCTTCCGGCTTCTGCGTCGGGTGCAGCTTGTCGCCATTGTCGTTCTTCAGCCGCTCGCCGCCGGTGCAGATCGGAAACAGCCAGTCGGAGCGCATCTGGATATCGTCGTTGGACGCCTTCATGGCTTCGTAGTTGAAGGTATAGCCCTTGCCCTTCTGGTCGCGCGTGGCCCAGATCATCGTCTCATGCGCGTTCTGGAAACGGCGGCCGCGGAAATTCGGCATCGGGTTGGTCTTGCGCCAGACGACGTCGTTGAGGATCCAGAAGCCGAGATCCTGCATCTTGGCGCCGACACGGAAGATGTTGTGATAGGAGCCGATGACCCAGATGGTGCCGTTGGGCTTCAGCACCCGGCGCGCCGCCAGCAGCCAGGCACGCGTGAAAGCGTCATAGGCCTCGAAACTCTCGAACTGGTCCCAATCGTCGTCAACGGCGTCGACCTTCGACTGATCAGGGCGGTGCAGGTCGCCGTCGAGCTGCAGATTGTAGGGCGGATCGGCGAAGATGACGTCGATCGATTTTTCGGGCAGCCGGTCTAGCGCGGCGACGCAGTCGCCCTTGAGGATCGTGTCCAGCCATTCGGATTGCTGGGGAGCGTGGGAAAGCTCGTCGAGAAGACGCACGGCAGACATTCTGACACCCAAGGCACGCGTTACTGTTTACTCCTGGTTATGGTTACCGATCAGCGTAAATATTCCGTGAAGGCCAAGGGATGGGTGTGGCGAATTTGCGAAGGCGGCCCTGTTGGTGTATGCCGCGCCGCCTGAGCCTTCCGAGGCCACTTCGCCCTCCCATTGTCCGGATCACCATGCCCCAGCCAGACCTTGTCATCTTCGATTGCGACGGCGTGCTCGTCGATTCCGAGATCATCGCCGCCCGCGTCGACGCCGAGCTTTTGACCCTGGCCGGATACGAGATATCGGCTGAGGAGATTTCGGAGAGCTATGCCGGCCTGACCTTCAAGGACATCATGCTGCGGGTCGAGGAAAAGTCCCGCATTCCCTTCCAGGCCTCTCTTATCGACAGGGAGGAACAATTGGTCGACCGCAAACTGCGCAGTGACGTCCGCGCCATCGACGGCGCGCGCGAGGCCGTTGCCGCGGTAACGGTGCCGCGCTGTGTCTGCTCGAATTCACGCTCCGAGCGGATCGAATTCATGCTGGAGAAGGTGCATCTTCTGCCGTTTTTCGCCGACCGGATTTTTTCGGCGATGGAAACACCGACCGCGAAAACGAAACCGGCGCCGGACGTGTTCCTGTTTGCGGCGGAGAAACTCAGCGCCAACCCGGCGAACACTTTCGTCATCGAGGATTCCGTGCACGGCGTCCACGGCGCAAGGGCGGCGGGCATGCGGGTGATCGGCTTCACCGGCGCGGGACACAGTTATCCCGGCCATGCCGACGCGCTCACCGAGGCCGGCGCTGAAACGGTGATCCGCCGCTGGGCGGAGTTGAAAAGCGTGATCGCCGCGCTGTCGGAGTGGTCGGACGCCTGAGAAGCGTGCGCCGCGACGCACGCCTCATGCAACTGCCGAGACCTAGTTCGTCGCGGCAGCCCTCTTGCGGCGGGTCTTCTTCGACTTGTCGGCCGTTGCCTGATGCGCGGTTTCGTCATAGCCGGCAAAGGCCTGATAATCCTGGGCCGTCGGCTCGGGCACGACGACATTGGAATCGGTGAAGACGAACTGCGTGGCAACCGAAGGATCGGTGACCTGGACCTGATACTGGTGGAGCTGCGAATAGAGGACCTCGGTGCCGTGCATCACCGCCGTTCGGATCGGCATGGTGATCGTGCCTGGAGAAAACTTCGGTCCGGGGACAATCTTGCCGGCGACCGCAATCTTCATCGTCAACTGGCCGTTGGCACGGCTGCAGTCGCGTGTCACGTCGCTGACCGACGCCTGGTAGATGATGTTGGCCGATTCGTCGGGCGGCGTTGCAGCAGCGGCGTCAGCCTCGGCCTGGGCCGCGGCATCCTGCGCGGCATCGCCGGTCTTCTTGATCCTGGGCTTGGGCTTCTGAGCTTCCCTGGAATAGGTGTTGAAGAAGGCCGTGCCGTCGCGCACGGTCACTCTGGGACAATAGGCCTGCAACTGGCTGGCCAGGATCTTGGGATCCTGCGGCGGCGGTGGCGCCGTCGGGTCCTCCTTCTTGCCGATGCCGAGGTTCAGGATGCCATTGTCGCCCGATTGGCAGCCGGCGGCGGCAAGCATAAAGCCGGTGAGCGCAAGACCCGCCAAAAAGCGACCACTGAATGTACGAAACGCCATGAAACTGCACTTCCCTCTCGCAAAGCTGGTGACGTATATCAACCGCGCGGCAAAAATGCGACTGAGCCAGCGCAGAATTAACCACCTTGCGGTGGACGGAAAAAGCCAGGCAGTAACGGAATTGTGACATGCACTATGTGAGTACCCGCGGGGAAGCCCCCGTTCTTGGATTTTCCGACGCCGTGCTGGCTGGGCTGGCGCGCGACGGCGGGCTCTACGTGCCGCGCGAGTGGCCACAGTTTTCCGCCGCCGAGATCCGCGCCATGCGCGGCCTTGCCTATCCCGACCTTGCCATCCGCGTGCTGTCGCCGTTCCTTGGCGGCGAAATCCCGGCGCCCGTCTTCGAGCGGCTGGTCCGCGAAGCCTATGCCACCTTCCGCCACGAGGCCGTCTGCCCGCTGGTGCAGACCGGCCCCAACACCTTCGTCCTAGAACTCTTCCACGGGCCGACGCTCGCCTTCAAGGACGTGGCGATGCAGCTTCTGGCCCGGCTGATGGACCATGTGCTTGCCGAACGCGACCAGCACGCCACCATCGTCGGCGCCACCTCGGGCGATACCGGCGGGGCGGCCATCGATGCCTTTGCCGGTCGCAGCCGGACCGACATCTTCATCCTTTTCCCGCATGGCCGCGTCTCGCCGGTGCAGCAGCGGCAAATGACGACGTCGACGGCTGCAAACGTCCATGCGCTGGCGATCGAAGGCAATTTCGACGATTGCCAGGGCCTGCTCAAGGACATGTTCAACGATCACGGCTTTCGCGACCGGGTGGCGCTTTCGGGCGTCAATTCGATCAATTGGGCCCGCATCATGGCCCAGATCGTCTATTATTTCTCCTCGGCGCTGTCGCTCGGCGCGCCGGACAGGCCGGTTTCCTTCACCGTGCCGACCGGCAATTTCGGCGATATCTTTGCCGGCTATGCCGCCAAGAAGATGGGCTTGCCGATCGATCGGCTGGTCATTGCCACCAATGACAACGACATCCTGGCGCGCACTTTTTCGACCGGCGAATACCGCACCAAGGGCGTCTTTGCGACCACGTCGCCGTCGATGGATATCCAGGTGTCGTCGAATTTCGAACGCTTGCTGTTCGAGGCCTCCGGCCGTGACGCCGCGACCGTGCGGCGCTACATGGACGGCCTGAAGCAGTCCGGTGCTTTCACCATCGAACCCCACCAAATTGCCGGGATGCGGTCCGAATTCGACGCCGGCCGCGCTGATATGGACGAGGTCGCCGCCACCATCCGCTCGACGCTCGCGACCAGCAACTATCTGCTCGATCCGCACACCGCGGCAGCCGTGCATGTCGCCGCAGGCAAGGCGTCAGGCGCCGTGCCGATGGTGGTGCTGGGTACCGCGCACCCGGCAAAATTCCCGGCCGCCGTCGAAGCCGCCAGCGGCGTGTCGCCCGCACTGCCCGCATGGCTAGGTGGGTTGATGACATCGGAGGAAAAATACACGGTACTTCCATCCGACCTGAAAATGGTGGAAGATTACGTCGGCCGCCGCGCGCGGGCGGCGCGTTAGGGAGTAGTAGCCATATGGGTGTTGAGGTAAGCCGTCTGTCGAACGGCCTGACAGTCGCCACCGAAACCCTTCAAAGCATCGAATCGGTTGCCCTTGGTGCCTGGGTCAAGTCGGGTGCCCGCAATGAACGTGACGACGAGCATGGCATGGCCCATCTGCTCGAGCACATGGCGTTCAAGGGCACGAAAAGGCGGAGCGCCTTCGAAATCGCCTCGGAGATCGAGGACGTCGGCGGCGAAATCAACGCCGCCACCAGCGTCGAGACCACCTCCTACTATGCCAGGGTGCTCTCCGACGACGTGCCGCTGGCCGTCGACATTCTTGCCGACATCCTGCAGGAGTCCGAATTCGACCCGCAGGAACTCGAACGCGAACAGCATGTGATCCTGCAGGAGATCGGCGCCGCGCACGACACGCCCGACGACATCGTCTTCGACCGTTTCACGGAAACCGCCTATCGCCATCAGACGATTGGGCGCTCCATTCTCGGCACGCCCGAAACGGTCAAATCCTTCACCTCGAAACAACTTCACGACTTCATAGAGCGGCAATATGGCGCCGAGCGCATGGTGATTGTCGCCGCCGGCGACATCAAGCATGACAATTTCGTGCGCGAGGTCGAAAAGCAGCTCGGCGGCTTCCGCAGCAAGGCCGACAGCACCATCCCGCAATATGCGCAATATGTCGGCGGCGATTTTCGCGAGGACCGCGACCTGATGGACGCGCAGATCGTGCTGGGGTTCGAAGGCCGGGCCTATCATGTGCGCGACTTCTACGCCTCGCAGGTGCTGTCGATGATCCTCGGCGGCGGCATGTCGTCGCGCCTGTTCCAGGAGGTCCGCGAGAAGCGCGGCCTGTGTTACTCGGTCTATGCCTTCCATTGGGGCTTTTCCGACACCGGCGTCTTCGGCGTCCATGCAGCGACCGGCCAGAGCGACATCGCCGAACTGGTGCCTGTCATCATCGACGAACTGCAGAAGGCCGGTGAGAAGATCCTGCAGGAAGAACTCGACCGGGCGCGCGCCCAATATCGCGCCGGACTGATCATGTCAGCCGAAAGCCCGGCCAGCCGCGCTTCGCAGATCGCACGGCAACTGCTTCTGTTCGGCCGGCCGATCGCCAAGGAGGAACTGATGGAACGGCTGTCGGCGCTGACGATCGAGCGGCTGACCGATCTATCGTCGCGTTTGTTCTCGACCAAGCCGACGCTTACCGCTGTCGGGCCTGTGGGCACACTGGCGCCCTACGAGGCGATTCTCGAATCGCTCGCGGGCACGCAGACCGCGGCCCGCAAGCTCGCCGTCTAAGCCCCTCAAAGCGCCATGTTCGCGCTCCCTTTCTTTCGCCGTGACCTGCCGGCACTGAAAGGCGACCGTGTCACGCTGCGCGTGCCGTTCACCAACGACTATCGCGAGTGGGCGGCGGTGCGCGGGGAAAGCCGCGCTTTCCTCGAACCATGGGAGCCACGCTGGACTCCCGATGAACTCGACCGCAACGCATGGCGGCTGCGCATCAGCCGCTACCGCGAGGATTATGCTCAGGGAACCGCTATCGCCTTCTTCATTTTCGAGAGGAGCAGCGGCAAGCTTGCCGGCGGCATCACGCTCGGCAACATACGCCATGGTGTCTCGCAAAGCGGCCATGTCGGCTACTGGATCGGCGAGCGCTTCGGCGGCCGCGGCCTGATGACCGACGCGGTCAAGGTGGTGACCCGCTTCGCCTTCGATACGCTGAGGTTGCACCGGATCGAAGCGGCCTGTATTCCCGACAATATCAGGTCGATCCGCGTGCTTGAAAAAGCCGGATTTCGGCGCGAAGGACTGCTGCGATCCTATCTCAGGATCAACGGCATCTGGCAGGACCACTACCTCTACGCCCGGATCGCGGACGATCCGCCGGGCGTTGGAACGAAGGACTGATTTTGACGAAATTCCTGCGCAACGGGCCGCTGTTCGCCATTGTCCTCGCGACACTCCTGACGCTGTGGGCGGCATCGTCGGCCTTCGCCGTCGAGCCGATCAAGATCGCCCGCGACGACGTCGCGCTCGACCTTTCCGGCGCCGTCGAGATCTACCGCAACCAGGGCGAGAATTTCCAGGTGTCGACCGCGCCGGGTCCGGACGGCATCGTGCGGCGCATCGAGGTCGAGGCCAATGATGCCCGTTCGACCGGCGACTGGGCTGTCTTCGCGCTCGCCAACACCACCGACCAGCAGCTCGACCGGCTGATCGTCGCACCGCATTTCCGCCTGGTGAATTCCGGCATCTTCTGGCCGGATCTGGGCTCGACCCGCATCGCTGCCATCACGCCCAGCGAAGGCTTCGCGCTCGACCGCCAGACCAGTCCCGACGCCGACGTTTTCCGGGTGACGCTGAACCCCGGCACGGTGATCACCTTCATCGCCGAACTGGCCTCGCCGAAGCTGCCGCAGGTCTACCTCTGGGATCCCGAATCCTACAAGGACTCGGTCAATTCCTACACGCTGTTTCGCGGCATCGTCATCGGCATTGCGGGCCTGCTGGCGCTGTTCCTGACCATCCTTTTCGTGGTCAAGGGGACCTCGATGTTCCCCGCGACCGCCGCGCTTGCCTGGGCGGTACTGGCCTATATCTGCGTCGATTTCGGCTTCCTCAACAAGGTCATCGAGATCTCGCCCGGCAATGAGCAGATGTGGCGGGCGGGGACGGAGGTGGCACTGGCGGGAACCTTCGTGGTGTTCCTGTTCGCCTATCTCAACCTCAACCGATGGCACGGCCATTTCAGTTATGGCGCGCTGGTCTGGATACTCGGGCTGGTGCTGATCGCCGGCGTCGCGATCGTCGATCCCGCGGTCGCCGCCGGCATCGCCAGGCTGTCCTTCGCCGCCACCGCACTGACGGGGCTTGGCCTGATCATCTTCCTCGGGATTCGTGGTTATGATCGTGCGATCATGCTGGTGCCCAGTTGGGTCATGGTGCTGTTGTGGCTATGCGGATCGTGGATGGCGATCACCGGCATGCTCGACAACGACATCGCCCAGCCGGCCCTGGGCGGCGGGCTGATCCTGATCATCCTGCTGATCGGCTTCACTGTCATGCAGCATGCCTTTGCCGGCGGCGCGCTGCATCAGGGCCTGTTCTCCGATCTGGAGCGGCAGGCGCTTGCCGTCGCCGGATCGGGCGACACGGTATGGGACTGGGACGTGCTGCGCGACCGCGTCGTCACCAAGCCCGATGTCAGCATCCAACTCGGGCTGGCGCCGAACAGCCTCGGCGGTGCGGCGCGTAACTGGCTGCCGGTGCTGCATGCCGACGACCGCGACACGTTCCGCACGACGCTCGACGTCGTGCTCGAGCACCGGCGCGGCCGGGTGTCGCAGAACTTCCGACTGCGCGGCGCTGACGGCCACTATCACTGGTTCTCGCTGCGTGCGCGCCCGGTCATCGGATCCGATGGAGAGGTCATCCGCTGCGTCGGCACCATGGTCGACGTGACGGAGCAGAAAAAGTCCGAGGAAAGGCTGCTGCACGATGCCGTGCACGACAACCTGACCGGCCTGCCGAACCGCGAACTTTTGATGAACCGGCTGGAAGCGATCATCTCGATCGCGCGCACCGAAGAGAAGGTGCGTCCGACCGTCTTCGTCATCGACATCGACCGTTTCAAGCAGGTCAATGACGGGCTCGGCATCTCGGCCGGCGACACCATCCTCTTGACCATCGCGCGTCGCCTGCACCGGCTGCTCAAGCCGAAGGACTCGCTGTCGCGCTTTGCCGGCGACCAGTTCGCGCTGATGCTGTTGTCCGAACAGGACCCGGCCCGCATCGCCGCCGTGGCGGATGCCATCAAGCATGCCATCAACAATCCGATCACCTTTGCCAAGCGCGAGATCGTGCTGACCGCCTCGATCGGATTGATCACCTGGAATTCGCCACAGATGTCGGCCGAGGACATGGTCAAGGATGCCGAGCTTGCCATGCATCAGGCCAAGCGCTTCGGCGGCGACAGGATCGAGCCGTTCCGTCCGGCTTTCCGCACTGTCGGCACCGACAGGCTGCAGTTCGAATCCGACCTGCGCCGCGCCATCGAGCGACGCGAATTCACCCTTGCCTACCAGCCGATCGTGCGGCTCGAGGACGGCAGCGTCGCCGGCTTCGAGGCGCTGCTGCGCTGGGACCACCCGCGCCGCGGCATGATCCCGCCGGCGGATTTCATCCCGGTCGCCGAAAGCTGCGGCCTGATCGTGCAGCTCGGCCTGTTTGCCATGCAGCAAGCGGCGGAAGACCTCGCCAGCTGGCAAAAGCAGATCGGCGACGCGCCGCTGTCGGTCTCGGTGAATCTGTCCAGCCGCCAGTTGATCCGCCGCGACCTGGTCAGCGACGTCCGCTCGGTCATCGCTCGGGCCAACCTGAAGCCGCGCTGCTTCCGGCTCGAACTCACCGAATCGCTTGTCATGGACAATCCCGAGCAGACCGCCCATGTGCTGACCAAGCTGAAGCAGCTCGGCATCGGCCTGTCGCTGGACGATTTCGGCACCGGCTATTCCTCATTGGCCTATCTGACGCGTTTCCCCTTCGACACCATCAAGATCGACAAGAGCTTCGTCGACGACAACACGCCCAAGCGCGCGGTGCTGCTGAAATCGATGGTCAACATGGCGCATGAACTCGGCCTGTCCGTCGTCGCCGAGGGCATTTCGGACGAGAGCGACGCGCTGGAACTGCGCCAGATGGGCTGCGAATATGTCCAGAGCTTCATGTTCGGCGCGCCAATGCCGGGCGACCAGGTGCTGAAGACGCTGAAAGAGCAGTATCCGCTGACGCAAGCGTAAACGGATCAGGCGTGTCCGGCAGCGAGGCTGAGATGCGCAAGGTCGATACCGATCGAGGCGAGGATCCGGTCGTATTTGCGCTCGATATCGGTGTCGAACAGAAGCTCGGCACTGGCCGGACAGGTCAGCCAGCCATTTTCTGCGATCTCGGTCTCCAATTGGCCGGCACCCCAGCCGGAATAGCCGAGCGCCATCAGCGCATGACGAGGCCCGCGGCCGGACGATATGGCGCGCAATATGTCGACGGTCGCCGTCAGGCAGATGTCGTCGGAAACGGTCAGCGACGATTCCACCCGATAGTCGCCCGAATGCAGGACGAAGCCCCGGCTGCGATCCACGGGGCCGCCATTGCGCACGACGAAATCGCGGGCCTGAGCCGGCAAGCGGATTGCCTCCTGCTCGTTCATGATGCCCAGTTGCACGAGCAAGTCCGGAAACAGCATCTGCTGCGTCTGGTTGATGATCAGGCCCATGGCGCCTTCATCGGAATGGGCGCAGACATAGATGACCGAGCGCGTGAAACGGTCGTCCTTCATGCCGGGCATGGCAATCAGGAACTGATCGTCGAGAAAGCCGCGACTGGCGACCGTCTTCTTGTGGCGCAACAAGTCCATGAAGGGAGCGTAACGCGTTTCCAAAGCGCCGAAAAGATGCACCGTGCTGGATTCGACCAAAGCCTGTGGCGGCGGCTCGAACATTCTTCTCCCTCGAAGTCACGCAAATATGATACCGGCAAGGCCATGAAATCATTGCGCGGCCACGAACGGACGATCAAATCACCGCCATGCGAAGCTTGAAAATCCTGCTGCTCGGCGCCGCCATCGGATCGGCCACCGCTCTTCCCGCCGCCGCCTCTTCGTCGGCGTGGTACAACAGCGAAGGCGGCAAGGTCCGGCTGGTTACATCAGGCAAAGCCGACGATGCCGGCCGCATACAGGGCGTTCTCGACATAGCGCTCAAGCCCGGCTGGAAGACATATTGGCGCGATCCGGGAGACGCGGGCGTGCCGCCGCAACTCGACATTTCGGCCAGCACCAACATCGCCGACGCCGCTCTGTCGTTTCCGGCGCCGCAGCGCCATGACGACGGCTATGGCAAATGGGCGGGCTACAACTATCCGGTCTCTCTGCCGGTGACATTCACGCTGGCGACGCCGAACCAGCCGGCGGTGATCGATGCCGACATCTTTCTCGGCATCTGCGAAACGATCTGCATTCCGGTGCAGACGCGGCTGACCGTCGACCCCGCCTCCGATCCGGACAATGCCGAGGACGCGGCGCTGGTGAAGGCGAGTTTTACGGCACTGCCTGCGCCCGCGAGGTCCGATTTCGGCATCAATGTGCTGCCGGGCGACCATGAGACGCTGATTGTCGAGGCGAGCTTTCCCGGCGATCCGGCGGCGGCGGACTTCTTCGTTGCCGGCGAGCGGGACTACATGTTCGGCACCCCGGCCCGCAGCGAAAAGGACGGCAAGCTGATTTTCACCGTGCCGATCCTCGATCGCCCCTCGACGACGCCGACCGATGGCGGGCTTCACTATACGCTGACGAGTGCGGCGGGCGCTGTCGAAGGGGTTCTGCCTTTCCCTTGATCCAGCCCATCGCAACGGTTGCAGGAAGCCGTTGGGTTCGCTACGCAAAGACACGTCCTTCCCCATTTTCCCAAGCGAGGAATCCATGACCATTTCCGTTGGCGACAAGCTGCCTGACGTGACCTTCAAGACGATGACCGACGACGGCGCCAAGCCGATCACCGGGGCCGAGATCTTCCCGGGCAAAAAGGTCGTTCTGTTTGGAGTTCCCGGCGCCTTCACGCCGACCTGCAGCAACAACCACTTGCCCGGCTATCTCGAGAACCATGACGCCATCCTGGCGCGCGGCGTCGACACCATCGCCGTCGTTTCGGTCAATGACGTCCATGTCATGGGCGCCTGGGCGCGCTTCACCGGCGGCGAGGGCAAGATCCTGTTCCTGGCCGACGGCAGTGGCGATTTCGCCAAGGCAGTGGGCCTCGACAATGACCTTTCCGCCAGCGGCATGGGGCTGCGTTCGAAGCGATTTTCGATGATCGTCGACGACGGCAAGGTCACCGCGCTCAATGTCGAGACCAAGCCCGGTGTCGACGAGTCCGGCGCGGCCCATATTCTGGGACAGCTCTGAACTTCAGTGCGCCTTCGGCCGCAACGGCGATGGCGCTTGTGGTTCATGGGTTGCTTTGGGGGGATCCTAGCGATGTTTGACATCTTCTGGCGCGCTATCGCGATCGGCGTCGGCGCCACCGTGCTGATGGATCTCTGGGCCATCTTCCTGCACAAGGCGTTCGGCCAGCCACGGCCGAACTGGGGGCCGGTCGGCCGCTGGGTCTGGCATCTCCGTGACAAGGTCTTTCACGACGATATCGGCGATACAGCACCATACGCGCATGAAAAGGCGCTGGGTTGGGCCTTTCACTATTTTGTCGGCATCATCTACGGCATCATCCTGGTGGTGCTGGCCGGAGCGGGCTGGCTTGCCGCGCCGACATTTCTGCCGGCCTTCATCCTCGGCATTGTCACCGTCGGCGCCGGCTGGTTCCTGCTGGCACCCGGCATGGGCGCCGGCTGGGCCGCCTCGAAGCGGCCCAACCCGATGCGGATCCGGGCGCTGAACCTGGTGTCGCACACGGTGTTCGCACTTGGGCTTTGGGGCACGGCGCTGCTGATACGATAAGCGCTTACGGCTGTGTCGGCCTGTCGATCGGCTGCCAGCCGTAGACAACGGAATGCGCGCCGATATCGTAGTAGTTGCCGCCGCCCACTGGCTGATCCGCTTCTTCGTACCCGAGCCGCGCCGCTCCTGAAATTCAATAGCTCTGGGTCGAGCGCCGCACCTTCGCGATTGCCGGCGCAGCAGGCTTTGGCGCTGCTGCAGGCTTGAACGGGCCTTTCTTGAACGGCGCCATGCCTTCGCGCGCGAGTTCGTCGGCGCGCTCGTTCTCGACATGGCCGTCATGGCCCTTGACCCAGTTCCAGGTGACCTTGTGGCGCTTGTTGGCCTCGTCGAGCGCCTGCCAGAGTTCACCGTTCTTGACAGGCTTCTTGTCGGCGGTCTTCCAGCCGTTCTTCTTCCAGCCGTGGATCCACTTGGAAATGCCGTCCATGACGTATTTGCTGTCGGTGTGAAGCTCGACCGTGCACGGTTCCTTCAGCGCGTTCAGCGCCGAGATAGCAGCCAACAGTTCCATCCGGTTGTTGGTCGTCTCGGCCTCACCGCCGGAAAGCTCCTTGGTGGTGCCGTTGAAGCGCAGGATCGCGCCCCAGCCGCCAGGGCCGGGATTGCCCGAACAAGCGCCGTCGGTGAAGATCTCAACCTGTTTGCTCATGATATCAGGCCAATCCATATTCCGAAGGAGATTTGATCGCCCGGTGGAACCGCATCCTTCTGATGTATTCGGTCGGATCGCGTTTCATCACCAGCCCGCCATCGGGGACGGTCAGCCAGTCGTATAGCCGGGTCAGCATGAAGCGCAACGCCGAACCGCGCGCCAGCATCGGCAGCGCAGCCTTTTCCTGGTCGCTCAGGGGCCGGACGCTCTGGTAGCCGGCGAGCAGCGCCTTGCCCTTGGTCAGGTTGAAGGAAAAATCCTTCTCGAAGCACCAGGCGTTGAGGCAGGTGGCGACATCGTAGGCATAGAGGTCGTCGCAGGCGAAATAGAAGTCGATCAGGCCGGAGAGCTTTTCGCCGAGGAAGAAAACGTTGTCCGGGAAAAGATCGGCATGAATGATGCCTTGCGGCAGGTCTTTGGGCCAGTTGCGCTCAAAATCGGCAAAGTCGGCATCAACCTCGGCCGCCAGGCCCGGCTCGACCTCGTCGGCGCGGTCGCGCGCTGCGTCCCAGAGCTTGCGCCAGCCGTCGATGGCCAGGGCATTCGGACGCGTCATCGAAAAATCGGCGCCGGCCAGATGCAATTGCGCCAACGCCTTGCCGACCTCGGCACAATGCGTGGCTGTGGGCCGCCGCAACGAAAGCCCTTCCAGGAAGGTGATGATGACCGCCGGCCGGCCGGCGAGCGTGCCGATGACGCTGCCGTCATGGGCGGTCACCGGCAGCGGGCAGGACACGCCCTTGTAGGCGAGATGGCCCATCAGCCCGAGGAAAAACGGCAGATCCGCCTTCTCGACGCGTTTCTCATAGAGCGTCAGGATGTAGGAGCCGCTCGAGGTGTGCAGCAGGAAGTTCGAGTTCTCGGTGCCTTCGGCGATGCCCTTGTAGGACAGGAGATCGCCGACCGGATAGTGCTTCAGGAATGCGCCGAGTTCGCCTTCCGCGACGTCAGTGTAGACCGCCATGTGCCTTACGCGGCTCCATTGACGAAGGCCATGTCGGCCCGCGTCAGTTCGACATCGCGCAGTACCCGCATGACCGGAAAATCCTCCGTTTCCGTGGCCGTGATGGCCAGATCGATCGTGACATCGAAGCGCTGCCGGAACGCGTCGATGATCTCGTCGACGATGATTTCGGGCGCCGACGCGCCGGCCGACAGGCCGAGCGTCGAAATGTTGCCGATGTCATTCCACGGAATCTCGGCGGCGCGCTGCACGAGAAGCGACATGGTGGCGCCTGCACGCTCCGCCACTTCGACAAGTCGTCGCGAATTGGATGAATTCGGCGCGCCGACGATCAGGTAGAGATCGGCGCCCGGCGCGGTGTCCTTGACGGCTTCCTGGCGGTTGGTGGTGGCATAGCAGATCGATTCCGCCGCTGGCGCCTGCAGCGCCGGAAAGCGATCCTGCAAGGCGCGGATGATGCCGGCGGTGTCCTCGACCGACAATGTGGTCTGGGTGACGAAGCCTAGCGCCTGCGGATCGACGGGCGAGAGCTTTGCGGCATCGGCTTCGGTTTCGATCAGGGTCACCGCTCCGTCCGGGAGCTGGCCCATGGTGCCGATCACCTCGGGATGTCCGGCGTGACCAATCAACAGCACATGACGGCCGAGCCGCTGATGGCGCATCGCCTGCTTGTGGACCTTCGACACCAGCGGGCAAGTGGCATCGAGATAGAAAAGATTGCGCGCCTTCGCATCCGCCGGCACCGATTTCGGCACGCCATGCGCCGAGAACACGACGGGCGACTGCCGATGTTCGGCCGGGATCTCGGAGAGTTCCTCGATGAAGACGGCGCCAAGGCTTTGCAGCCCCTCGACGACGTAGCGGTTGTGCACGATTTCATGGCGGACGTAGACCGGCGCGCCATATTTCTTCAGCGCCAGCACGACGATCTGG
The DNA here is from genome assembly GCF_003997975.1 of Mesorhizobium sp. M7A.F.Ca.US.005.03.1.1. Lineage (NCBI taxonomy): Bacteria > Pseudomonadati > Pseudomonadota > Alphaproteobacteria > Hyphomicrobiales > Phyllobacteriaceae > Mesorhizobium > Mesorhizobium sp. M7A.F.Ca.US.005.03.1.1. Next base: position 26,880 of record NZ_RZRO01000056.1, on the reverse strand, counting down.
ATGGCACGGTCGACACCGGCGCAAAAACCGCGCGGCTGGCAGAGCCGGATCGTCAGAGGTGGTTTGGTGGTTGTCTGAAGCATTAAATCCGGGCCGGTTGATCAAAGCCGAAATGAGGTGCGCACCCCTGCCCTGTCAAGGGCATCGGTAGAAAGGGGGCGTCGCTCGCATTCATTCCTCTTTCGCGGGGCGGCGAAGCCGCAGGATGAGCACGGCGGCGAGCGCGGCGGCAAGCCCGTACCAGGTGACGGCATATTGCAGATGGCTGTTCGGCAGATCGATGATGGTGACGCCGCCAACCGGCAATCCGCCTGGATTTGGCGTCTTGTCTGCGTCGATGAAGATCGGCACCAGCGTGAACCCAGCCGGCAGGCCCGCGCTCGCCGCCATGACGTCGCGGTCCTTCCAGTAGAAGATGTTCTTCGCCACATCGTTGTCGGGCAGCATCATCGACGGCTTTGCTGGCAGGGGGTTGCGAGCGAGCCCCGTGACCGTCACTCTGCCGGTCACCTGTCCCTTGGCGCGCTTGGCGGCGTCCTTCAGATCGTAAGGCACGAAGCCGCGATTGATCAGGACGAAGCGGCCGTCGTCGAGCGCCAGCGGCGTGTAGACATTGAAGCCGGCATCACCCTCCCAGGTCGCGTAAAAATGCCGTTCGCCTTGATGCAGGAACGTCCCGGTGACGGCGACGGGCGTATAATCGACGTCCCCGGTGGCTGCGAATTCTTTCTCGACCTCGGCCAGCGGCCGCGGCGCTGAATGAGTGCGCTGGTCGATGGTCTGCAGAAGGCCTTCCTTCCAATAAAGGCGCTGCACCTGCCAGGTGCCGAGCGCCAGCAGGATCAGGAACAGCACAAGGCCTAGGGCGAGCAGCAATGCCGTCCTAGGCCGCGATCGGCCATCGGCTTTAACGGTTGCCTCGCTCATTCGCCGCGATCCAACCGGCCTTCGGCCGCCTTGTTGCGGTATTGCAGCGTCAGCAGCACGCCTTTGATCAGCCGCAGCGCCGCCAGGCACAGCACGACAGCCAGCGGAATCCAGACCAGCAGATGCAACCAGAGCGGCGGGCTAAGCGTGACTTCAACCCAGAGCGCCAGGCCGACGATAAGGAAGCCTATGATCAGGATGACGAACACCGCCGGCCCGTCGCCGGCATCGGCGTAGGAATAATCGAGGCCGCAATTGACGCAGCGCTTGCCGACAGTGAGGAAGCCGGAGAACAACCGCCCCTCGCCGCAGCGCGGGCAGCGGCCATGCAGGCCGGCCGAGATCGGATCGATCGGCGGCCAGATCGCTCTGTCTTCACTCATAGGAGCGTCGTCGCTCATTGCTTACCGCTCGATTTCGATCGGTGTGCCATCGGCCACCAGCGCCCAGATTTCGTCCATGTCGGAGTCCGTAACCGCAATGCAGCCGTCGGTCCAGTCGACCAATTGAAGCAGCCAGCCCCACCAGCCATAACCATTCGGCTGGCCGTGGATCATGATCATGCCGCCCGCGCCGACATTGCGCGCCTTGGCGGCGGCCTCATCGTCGGCATTGGGGTACGAAATATGGATCGATTTATGCGCGATGCTGTTCGGGTTGCGCCAGTCGAGGACATAGTTCCCCTCGGGCGTGCGTTGATCGCCCTCCTGGTGCTTGTGCCCGACGGGATCGCCGCCGAGCGCGATGCCGTAGTTTCGCAGGACCTTGCCGTCGCCGATCAGTTCCAGCCGGCGTTCGGCCTTGTGAACACGCACCAGGCCCACCTTCTCGCCGGCAAAGGCCGGGAGTGCCCCGATCATCAATGCGCAAATAGCCCGGAAGATTGTCAGTCGCATTGGCTATCGATCAGCGATCATTGCGCCAAAAAGAAGAAGGCGGCCACGTTGCCGCGGCCGCCTCCAGAAATGAAAATCCCTCAGGCCTGGATCAGTGGCCCTCGATCACCGCGCCGACCGATCCCCAGACGTAGATCGAGGCGAACAGGAACAGCCAGACCACGTCGACGAAGTGCCAGTACCAGGCGGCCGCCTCGAAGCCGAAATGCTGCTTGGGGGTGAAATCACCCTTCATCGCCCGGATCAGGCAGACCAACAGGAAGATGGTGCCGATGATGACGTGGAAACCGTGGAAGCCGGTCGCCATGAAGAAGGTGGCGCCATAGATGGAATCCTTGAAAGCGAACGGAGCGTGCATGTATTCGTAGGCCTGCACCATGGTGAACAGCATGCCGAGGCCGACGGTCAGCACCAGGCCGTTGATCAGCCCCTTGCGGTCGCCGTGAAGAAGCGAATGGTGCGCCCAGGTCACCGTGGTGCCCGACAGCAGCAGGATGACGGTGTTGTAGAGCGGCAAATGGAAGGGATCGAGAACCTCCATGCCCTTCGGCGGCCAGACGCCACCAGTAAATGTGGCGCGCGCGTAGTTCTGTGCCTCACCGGCAAAAAGGCTGGCATCGAAATAGGCCCAGAACCAGGCAACGAAGAACATCACCTCCGAGGCGATGAACATGATCATGCCATAGCGCAGGTGCAGCGACACGACCCGCGTATGATGACCCTCATGCGCTTCCTTGATCGTGTCCGACCACCAGGCGAACATGGTGTAGAGGACGATCACGAGGCCGATGAAGAACAGCCACGGATTGGCGATGTTGAAGCCGAAGATCGGGAACGACCCGCCCTTCAGATATTCCATCAGGGCGACACCGCCAAAGGCCATGACGAGCGCCCCTACCGAGCCTAGGAAAGGCCATGGGCTCGGGTCGACGAGATGATAGTCATGCTGTGGTTTTGCGTGCGCGTCTGCCATATCAACCCCCGAGATTTGCTTCGGTATTCGAAATTGTCTTGCTGTTGCCATCGGTCGGCGCCGAGGAGGCGACCGGCTTGGTCTTCTCGACCGGGAACATCGTGTAGGACAGCGTGATCGTCTTCACGTCCTTGAGCTCCGGCACATTGACGATGTCGGGGTCCACGTAGAACAGGACCGGCATGTCCAGCGTCTCGCCGGGCTTCAGCGTCGTGTCGGTGAAGCAGAAGCACTCGACCTTGTTGAAATAAGGTCCCGCCAGCTCAGGCTGCACGTTGAAGGTGGCGCGGCCGGTCACGGGACGATCGAACTTGTTGGTAGCCTGGTAGTGCGCCTGCACGGTCTCGCCGATCTTCATCGTCATCGAGCGCTGGACCGGCTGGAACTCCCATGGCACGCCGGCGACGTTGGCATCGAAGCGGACGGTGATCTCGCGGTCGAGCACGCGGCCGGCATACTGCTTCTCGGCACGTTGCGTCGTGCCGCCATAGCCGGTCGCCTGGCAAAACATCTTGTAGAGCGGCACCGCGGCATAGGCCATGCCGATCATGCCGGTGAAGAAGGCGAGGCAGACAGCCGCGACGATGACGTTGCTGTTCTTGCCCGCCGCTTTCCTGGACTTCTCGACGCTCATCACATCGTGCCCAGATTGTGGCCGAACTTCACGATCGTCGCGATGTAGAAAATGACCACCAGCAGCGCCAGCGCCACGCCGATGGCGATGGAACGGCTGCGCTGCGCCTTCTTCTGACGCTCGGTCAACGTGACGGTCTCGAGCTTTTCCTCGATCATGGTCATGCTCCACCCATGGCAAGCGCGCGTTCGACAACGCTGTCGGCCAGATAGGCAGCGAAGATGGCGAAGAGATAAAGCAGCGAATAGGCGAACAGGGCCTTGGCCGGTTTCATGACGCGGTCATCGTCGGCCATGCCAAGCACTTTCCACGCGTACCAGGCAAAACCGATCCCGAGCAGCAGGGCGGCCACGCCATAGAAGGGCGTGGTGTAGCCGAGCAGCCACGGCAGCACGCCTACCGGGGCCAGCACCAGGGCATAGGCGAAGATCTGGCGGCGGGTCGAAGCGTGGCCGGCGACGTTGGGCATCATCGGAATGCCGGCCTTGGCATAGTCCTCGGACTTGAACAGCGCCAGCGCCCAGAAATGCGGCGGCGTCCACAGGAAGATGATCAGGAACAAGACAACGCTTTCGAGGCTGACCGTCCCGGTCACCGCGGCCCAGCCGATCACGGGCGGAATGGCACCGGCGGCCCCGCCGATGACGATGTTCTGCGGCGTCCAGCGCTTCAGCCACATCGTGTAGACGACGGCGTAGAAGAAGATGGTGAAGGCCAGCAGCGTCGCCGCCAGCCAGTTGACCAGCACGCCGAGCGTCATCACCGACAGCACCGACAGCACCAGCCCGAAGGTCAGCGCTTCGTGCGGCTGGATGCGACCGGCCGGGACCGGGCGGCTGGCGGTCCTGGTCATCACGGCATCGATGTCGGCATCGTACCACATGTTGAGCGCGCCGGAGGCGCCAGCACCTATCGCAATAGCCAGGATGGCGATCACCGCCAGCAGAGGGTTGATGGTCACGGGGGCGGCGACCAGGCCGACAAAGGCGGTGAACACCACCAGCGACATGACGCGCGGCTTCAGCAGCGCGAAGAAATCGCCCGCCGTCGCTTCCGACATGCGAAAGCCCGCTTCGTCAATCAATGGGTCGTCGACAAGGGCCATGCGTACTTAAGTCCATCATCCGTTGGCCAAAACCGCCGGCGGACCGGCGGTTTCGTATTCGAGCGGGCAGCCGCCTTACTTGATCTTCGGCAGCTGTTCCCACTGGTGGAAGGGCGGCGGCGAAGGCAGCTGCCATTCGAGCGTCGTTGCGCCCTCGCCCCATGGGTTGGCGCCGGCGATCCGCTTCTTCTGGAAGGCCTCGAACACGCCATAGAGGAAGATCAGGACGCCGACGGCCGAGATGTAGGAGCCGATGGACGACACATAGTTCCAGCCGGCAAACGCATCGGGGTAGTCGATGGTGCGGCGCGGCATGCCGGCGAGACCGAGGAAGTGCTGCGGGAAGAAGATCAGGTTCACGCCGACGAAGGTGACCCAGAAGTGGGTGTTGGCGATGACGGGCGAATACATGTAGCCGGTCATCTTCGGGAACCAGTAGTACCAGCCGGCGAAGATGGCGAACACCGCGCCCAGCGACAGCACGTAGTGGAAGTGGGCGATGACGAAATAGGTGTCATGCAGCGAGCGGTCGAGGCCGGCATTGGCCAGCTGGACGCCGGTGACGCCGCCGATGGTGAACAGGAAGATGAAGCCCAGCGCCCACAGCATCGGCGTCTTGAACGAGATCGACCCGCCCCACATCGTCGCGATCCAGGAGAAGATCTTCACGCCTGTCGGCACCGCGATGACCATGGTGGCGAAGACGAAGTAGCGCTGCGTGTCGAGCGACAGGCCGGTCGTGTACATGTGGTGCGCCCAGACGATGAAGCCGACGGCGCCGATCGCCACCATGGCGTAGGCCATGCCGAGGTAACCGAACACCGGCTTCCTCGAGAAGGTCGAGATGACGTGGCTGATGATGCCGAAGCCCGGCAGGATCAGGATGTACACTTCAGGGTGACCGAAGAACCAGAACAGGTGCTGGAACAGGATCGGGTCGCCGCCGCCATCGGGCGCAAAGAAGGTGGTGCCGAAATTGCGGTCGGTGAGCAGCATGGTGATGCCGCCGGCCAGAACCGGCAATGACAGCAGGAGCAGGAAGGCGGTGATCAGCACCGACCAGGCAAACAGCGGCATCTTGTGCAGCGTCATGCCAGGCGCGCGCATGTTGAAGATGGTGGTGATGAAGTTGATGGCGCCGAGGATCGACGAGGCACCGGCAATGTGGATCGACAGGATCGCCAGATCCATGGCCGGCCCGGGCTGGCCCGAAGTCGACAATGGCGGATAAAGCGTCCAGCCGCCACCGACGCCATAGGCACCCGGTGCGCTCGGCATGAACATCGAGGTGAGCAGCAGGATGAAGGCCGGCGGCAGCAGCCAGAAGGAGATGTTGTTCATGCGCGGGAACGCCATGTCGGGCGCGCCGATCATGATCGGGACCATCCAGTTGGCGAAACCGCCGATCAGCGCCGGCATGACCATGAAGAAGATCATGATCAGGGCGTGCGCGGTGGCGAAGGCATTGTACATGCTCTTGCCGCCGTCGATCGCGGCGTCACCGTTCATGCCGTAGACCATCTGCGCCAGACCGCTGAAGATCTGGATGCCAGGCTCCTGCAGCTCCATGCGGATGGCGACCGACAAGGCGCCGCCGATGATGCCGGCCATGATCGCGAAGATCAGGTAGAGCGTGCCGATGTCCTTGTGGTTGGTCGAATAAACCCAGCGCACCCAGCCGTGATAAGGCTTGTGGTCGTGCCCGTCGTGAGCTGCAGCGTCTGCCATGTTCCGCTCCGTTCCCTAAATCTTGCTAACCCGCGGCATCAGTTGCCGGCGGCCGCTACCTTGTTCTGGCCGTCGACCTCGGCCATCAGCGTCTTGTTGGCGCCGGGCAGATCGGTCTTGGCTGCCGCCAGCCAGGTCTTGAACTGCGCATCGGAGACGACGCGGATGGCGATCGGCATGAAGGCATGGTCCTTGCCGCAGAGCTGCGAGCACTGGCCGTAAAAAATACCTTCCTTCTCCGCCTTGAACCAGGTCTCGTTGGTGCGACCCGGAACGGCGTCGATCTTGATGCCGAACGACGGCATGGCGAAGGAGTGGATCACGTCGGTCGCGGTGACGAGCACGCGGGTCATGGTGTTGACCGGCACGACCAGCTCGTTGTCGACGGCCAGCAGGCGCGGGTAGACCTTGCGGTCCTCCTTGCCGGCAGCGGCGCGTTCGGCGTCCTGGAGGATCGCGGAGTTGAAAGAGAGCGTGTTGTCGGTCTGGTACTCGTAGTCCCAGTTCCACTGGTTGCCGGTCGCCTTGACGGTCAGCTTTGCTTCTTCCGGCGGCGTGTATTGCGCGGTCAGCAACTGGAACGAGGGGATAGCGATGAGGAGCAGGATGACGACAGGTCCGATCGTCCAGATCAACTCGATCCACGTGTTGTGGCTGGTCTTGGACGGAACCGGGTTGGCGCTCGCGCGGAATCTGATGATGCAATAGGCGAGAAGAATCAGCACCAGGATGGTGATCGGGACGATGAACCACATCGTGTAGTTCCCGAACCACTCGATCTGCCGCATCATGTCGGTCGCCGGCGCCTGGAAGGTTGTCTCCCAGTTCTTGGGCTGGTCGGCATGGGCGGATGCGCCGGCGAAAAACGTGATAGCGGCACAAGCACTTAGAAACTTGGCACTTGCTGGAACCTTGGCGTTTGCCAGGAAATTTCTCATCGCCCTCATCGTCTCCCAGTTCCTCGCTGTGGTACCCACGAGAATAACGAACAATGCCGGGACGGGAATCCCGACAGTTTCAAGCTGGTTCAAACCATACTCTTTTTCCCTCCGCAAGAAAGGAGCGGACGAAACCGTGCGGCATTTTTGCGCGCAAGCCCGGATGTGCCTTTGGAGGCAGCCGCGGCAGCCCCGAATCGCCTACATTGAACCCACAGCGGCATTCCCGCGGGCCGCACGTGCCGAACGTCGCAATTCGGGCGAAATTGGCAGGGAAAAGCGCCGTATTGGCTTTTTCGGGGCAGACCTGGTGCGGTCTCGTCCTTTACTTGGCTTTGGCGCGGCTTAAAGTGCCGTGATTCGCAATGGAGCCGTCATGAATTACTGGCTTTCGAGAAACTCTCGGTTTTCGAGAAACTGGGCGAAGGTCATCTTTTTCGCCGCCCTGTCTGGCATCGGCTTGTCCGCGATCGTGTCCGGCACGGCGAACGCCGCGCAACCGAGCGGTACCGTTCGCTCGACGCATGGCGCATGGTCGATCATCTGCGACACGCCGGCCGGTGCCACCTCGGAACAATGCGTGATGATGCAGAACGTCGTCGCCGAGGACCGTCCGGAGATGGGACTGTCGGTCGTCGTGCTGCGCACCGCCGACAACAAGGCGGAGATCCTGCGCGTTCTGGCGCCGCTCGGCGTGCTTTTGCCCAACGGGCTTGGCCTCAATGTCGACGGCAAGGACATCGGTCGCGCCTATTTCGTGCGCTGTTTCCAGGACGGCTGCTATGCCGAGGTTATCCTCGAAAAGCCGCTTCTCGACACGCTGAAGACCGGCACGTCGGCCACCTTCATTGTCTTCCAGACCCCGGAAGAAGGCATCGGCATCCCGGTCGACCTCAAGGGTTTTGCCGACGGCTTCGCCGCCCTCCCCTGAAAGCCCGGCGACATCACCGGCTTCATCAACCAGAAGTGACGTCGACGGTCTGCTGGCAAACCGCTTTTGTCTTCACAATGCGGCTGAGCGATTGTCTCGGCGCACCTTCGCGCCTACATCGTGGCAAAGACCCATTCCTCCTGTGAACGGACGCGCCATGAACAGCCTGATCGGCCAATTCGACATTTCAGACGATCGCATCAAGCAGATCGTCGCCGAAACCATCAACGGCGCCGATGACGGCGAGCTGTTCCTCGAATACAGCGAGAGCGAAGCGCTGATGTTCGACAATGGCCGGCTGAAGACCGCCAACTTCAACACCGACCAAGGGTTTGGCCTGCGCGCGGTTGCCGGCGAAGCCAGCGGCTATGCCCATTCCAGCGATCTCTCCGAAGCTTCGCTGCTGCGCGCGGCCGATGCCGTTTCGACCGTCAAGGGCGGCTATTCCGGCACGCTTGCCGCCGCACCCGCCCGCACCAACCGCCATCTCTATGGCGAAGAGAACCCGATCCCCTCGCCCTCCTTCGAGGCCAAGGCAAAGCTCCTGCAGGAAATCGACGCCTGGCTGCGCGCCGAGGACCCACGCGTGCGGCAGGTTTCGGCATCGCTCGCCGCATCCTGGCAGCATGTCGAGATCGTGCGCGCCGACGGCCAAATGGTGCGCGACATCCGCCCGCTGGTCCGCGTCAACGTCTCCGTCGTTGTCGGCAATGGCGACCGCCAGGAGAGCGGCTCCTACGGCATGGGCGGCCGCAAGGCGTTTGGCGAATTCCTGGTCGAGGACAGTTGGAAGCACGCCGCCAAGGAGGCGCTCAGGCAAGCCCTGGTCAATCTCGAGGCGATACCGGCGCCGGCCGGCACTTTCGACATCGTCTTGTCCAGCGGCTGGCCGGGCGTCATGCTGCACGAGGCCGTCGGCCATGGGCTGGAAGGCGATTTCAACCGCAAGAAGACCTCGGCCTTCGCCGGACTGCTCGGCCAGCAGGTCGCCGCCAAGGGGGTGACCGTCGTCGACGACGGCACGATGCCCGAGCGGCGCGGCTCGCTGACAGTCGACGACGAAGGCACGCCTTCAGCCCGCAATGTGCTGATCGAGGACGGCAAGCTGGTCGGCTACATGCAGGATCGCCAGAACGCCCGGCTGATGGGCATGAAGGCAACCGGCAACGGCCGCCGCGAAGGCTACGCACACCAGCCGATGCCGCGCATGACCAACACCTATATGACGGCGGGCGACATGGAGCCGGACGAAATCATCGCCTCGGTCAAGAACGGCATCTATGCCGTCTCCTTCGGTGGCGGCCAGGTCGACATCACCTCGGGCAAATTCGTGTTCGGCTGCACCGAGGCCTACATGATCGAGAACGGCAAGGTGACGCAGCCGATCAAGGGCGCGATGCTGATAGGCAACGGTCCGGACGCCATGCATCGCGTCTCGATGATCGGCAACGACATGAAGCTCGACACCGGCATCGGCATGTGCGGCAAGGCCGGACAGGGCGTGCCGGTCGGCGTCGGCCAGCCGCATCTGCGCATGAACCAGATGACGGTGGGCGGCACGCGGGTCTGAGCGAACGGCCCAACTGGCCGGGCCGTTATGCCTTGCCGATAGACCGGCGCGAAGTCGTGTAGAGAATCAGGAAGGCGATGACGCCACCGATCGCATATTTGAACCAAGCACTCAGGTAGTCGACGGTCCCGTCATGGCCGGAGACATACAGCGCAGCTGCGACAAACGTCATGGCCGCGATGCCAAGTGCGTAGGACGGCAATAGCCCGGTTCGAGCGATCTTTCGCAAAATCCAGGCGACGAGCGCACCCGAGAGCGCCATATGAGAGCTGCGCCGGCGCTTACGGTTATGCGGCGCCTGACATCGCGCTGCGGACATTTGGCGGGCTCCCAACAGTAGAGGTCGCGACAGCGCGGTGGTGTCGTCCGCACTCGACCTCGCGAAGAAGGGAATGGATTTCGCAGATGCTCTGCATCTGGGGAAATCAGCTCATGGCGCTGGCTTTGCAACCTTTGATCGTAATTTCCTCAAGGCTGCAAAGACGGCGGGATATGACAGCTTGCAGGAAGCATGACAAAGGTCCGTCGCTGGCGCCCTGATGGTCGAGTCAGACCGAATGCGCCCGCTGATGCTTGCGTTTTCCAGTTTGAATTCCCCGGCTGCACCTTGAAGTAAACACAATCGGCATTAGGAAATTGTTAGGTGTTTAACTGCCTGGGCTGCCGTTTCCGCACGAACGCAGTGCCGGCCTTCTGGTTGCGGTGGTGTTGGCAATGCGGCGTTCCCCCGGCGTCCTGACCTCCTCTTTCCTGCTTGGCTTCGTTTCGTTGATTGGCGCGACATGGTTGCAAGCCAGTCCGGCGGCGGCACAGTCGACATTGTTCAAGTCGCGATCGACGCAATCTGCCGCAGTTGGTGGAAGCACCAGCGTCCCCTACGGTTGGGTCGATTTCTGCCATCGCCGGCCAAAGGAGTGCAAGGTGCCCGCTCTGCCGGCGGCGAATGTCAAGCTGACCGCGCAGAACCTACGCATCCTCAAGCGGATAAATCACAAGGCGAACAGCGCCATCAAACCCGTCAGCAATTTCGATCACTGGGGTACGATGGCGGATCACTGGGACTATCCGGTGGACGGCAAGGGCGACTGCAAGATCTACGCGCTCTACAAGCGCAAGCTTCTTCTGGCAGCGGGATTCCCCCGGCAAGCGTTGCTGATGACCGTGGTGCGCGACCTGGACAATGAAGGCCACACCATTCTGACGGTGAAAACCGACAAGGGCGATCTTGTCCTGGACAATCTGGTCAATGAGATCAGGCCCTGGAACGCGACGGGCTATTACTTCGTGAAACGCCAGTCGCAGCAGAACCCAAACACCTGGGTGTCGATCAACCAACGCGGCGGCACGTCGAAACGACTGTCGCCAAGTTCGTAGGGCCGAAGCCTCCAGGCTATCGCCGCTTCTTCGGCTTCTCCAGCAGTGCCACCGCTTCGACATGCGGCGACCACAGGAACTGGTCGATCGGCGTCACGCTCTTCAAGGCGTAGCCGCCGTCGATGAGGATGCGCAGGTCGCGAGCCAGCGTCACCGGATTGCAGGACACCGCAGCAACGTAGGGAACATCCGAGCGGGCGATCTGCTTCGACTGGTCCTCGGCGCCGGCGCGCGGCGGGTCGAACACCACACCGTCGAACGCATTCAACTCCTTGAACGTCAGCGGCCGGCGGAACAGGTCGCGGCGTTCGCCCGTCACCCGCTTCAAGCCGGTGGCGAAGCGCGATCCACGGTCGAGCGCTGAAAGCGCTGCCGCATCGCCTTCCACCGCATGGACTTCCGACTTCGCGGCCAGGCGCAGAGCAAAGCTACCGCAACCGGCGAAAAGATCCGCCACCTTCTTGGCACGCTTCAGATGTCCGCCGACGATGTCGGCCATCGCCTGTTCGGCGGCCTCGGTTGCCTGCAGGAACGCGCCCGGGGGCAAGGCGACAGCGACGCTGCCGAACATGACCACCGGCTTTTTCGGCTCGATAATGATTTCGTCATCGATGGACAGCCTGGCAAAGCCCTGCGCCATGACGAAGTTAGCCGCGATCCGGCGCTGGTGCTCCCCGAGCTTGCCGGATTCGTGAACCGCGACATCGAGCCCCGAACCGGTCACGGTGACCGCCAGCCGGAACGATTTGGTGGTTGCGCAGACCAATTCGGCGAGCGCCCTCAAGCGATCGAGGGCGGCAACGATCTCCGGCAGCGAGATCGGGCATTCCGATATGGCGACGATCTCCGGCGACAGATGGCGATGGAAGCCGAGCAGCATGCCTGTCTCGGTGCGCCGGGCGGCAAGCACGACACGGCGGCGCGTCTGCGGTGCGCAGGCGACCAGGTCACCGATCTCGCAATCGATGCCCTTGCCCTTCAGGGTGTGCGCCACTTTTTCGCGCTTCCACCGGCGATAGGCTTCGGCTTCGAAATGCTGGAGCGCGCAACCGCCGCATTCGGTGAAGTGGCGGCAGGCGGGATCGATGCGCAGCGGCGATGCTTCCAGCACCGCCATCAGCATGGCGCGATCCCTTTCGCGCGCGGCGGTGACCGTTTCACCGGGCAGTGTGAAGGGAATGAACAGATCGCCTGTCTCGGTCTCGGCGACACCGTCGCCCTGGGCGCCAAGTTTCCTGATGCTGAAGCGCGCGCTCATCGGTCCTTGATCCCACAGAGCAGGAATTCGCGATTGCCGTCGCCGCCATCGATCGGCGACAGATGCAGCCCCAGCGAGCGCCAGCCGGGAACGGAGTCCAGCCAATCCTGCAGCAGGCCGGCGACACGGGCGGCGTCGAAGGGATCCTTCAACAGACCACCCTTGCCGATCGCTTCCCTGCCGGCCTCGAATTGCGGCTTGACCAGAAACATGGCCTTTGCGCCAGCCTTGGCCAGGCCAAGGGCCGGCGGCAGCGCCAGTTTCAGCGAGATGAAGCTGACGTCGGAGACGATGAAATCCGGAATACGCCCGCCGAGATCGGTGACGGCGAGGTCGCGGGCGTTCAGCCCTTCGATCACCGTCACACGCGGGTCGCCGCCGATATCAGGATGCATCTGGCCATGACCGACATCGACGGCGGTGACATGGGCCACGCCGCGCTCGAGCAACACCTGTGTGAAGCCGCCGGTCGAGGCGCCGATGTCGAGCGCTTCACGGCCGGCAGGATCGAGGCCGAAATGATCGAGCCCGCCGATCAGCTTGAGTGCCGCGCGCGACACATAGCCTTGCGCCGGATCATCGATGGCAACGTGACATTGCGGCAAAACGCTCTGGCCGGGCTTGCGCGCAATGACGCCGTCGACGGTCACAGTGCCGCGCTCGACCGCATCGCGGGCACGTGAGCGGCTGGCAAACAGCCCGCGCTGGACGAGCAGGTCGTCGAGCCGCTGGCGTGCGCTGGCTGGCAGAGGCGAATTCATCGGCCTTCATGGCGAAAGCCGACGACGATGGCAAGAGCGCCACATGGAAGCATTTCGTCTCCCGTTCCCATCATCACGCTCAGCATCTTGCACGGCGACGATGGTGAGGCGTTCCGTCCCGCCGACCATCCTTATGAATACCCATGCGTTACGCCCGTTGAGACGGATGACGCCGAAGCATGAGGTCTCACCGCCTGCGGGTAAATACCAACAATCTAGAAAGCCTCATGATTTCTTAACCAATTTTCATCGCATTTGCTTGAGGACTTCAATGTTATGACCGCGACGACGGGAAAACCCGGATGGAGAGGCGGCAACTTTGGAAATGGCCAGCGACATCGTCTACAAGGTTCTTGACCGGATTTCCGGCGCCGGCCTGCTGGCGACCGGACTTCTGTTGCTGACTGCTTTGGCCAGTGCCCTGGTCGCCTATTGGCGCACGGTCGAGAAAAAGAGCTGGAAAGAGTTCTTCGAGTTCGCGGTCCCGCATGAGGTCATCACGCATCCTTCGGCGAAAGCCGACCTTTTGTTCTGGGTGACGCGGAAGGCGCTGATGCCATTCCTCATGCTGCCCGCCGGCGTCGTCTTCGTCAGCGCCGTCGGCTATGCGACGAACTGGTTGCTCTCCACGCTGCTGGCAATCCAGCCGCCTCTGATCGAGGGGCCGGCGGGGCCTGTGACGGTGACGATCTTCACCCTCACCATGCTGCTTGCCTACGACATTTCGTACTATCTCTATCATGTCGCCCAGCACCGCTACCCGGTGCTCTGGGAACTGCACAAGGTGCACCATTCGGCCGAGGTGATGGTCGGCATCACCAAGGATCGCGTCCACCCGCTCGACGAATTGATGAACCGGGCCTGGGACGGCGTCATTCCCGGCATCTGCTTCGGCATCTGGTCGCTGGTGTCGCTGAACCTGGTTGAACTGACGGTCTTCGGCGTCAACGTCTACATCATACGCAACATCCTGATGATGGATTTCGTCAGGCACACGCATTTCAAGATCTCGTTTGGGCCGTTGAACAATCTGATCCTGTGCCCACACTGGCATCAGTTGCACCACAGCACCGACCCGCGCCATTACGACAAGAACTTCGGGCTGCTCTTCTCGTTTTGGGATCGGCTCTTCGGAACTCTGTGCGTTCCGAGACCCGACGAGGACTTCAAGTTCGGTTTGATCGAACGCAACGTGCGCGACTACCAGTCGCTCGCAGGCCTCTATGTCATGCCGCTGCAGCGGATGTGGCGGCAGATCGCCAGACATTTCCGCGCCGACAAGCCCGAGCCACAGCAATCGCCGCAGGGGGGCAAGCCATGAACGGACCGGCCGTGTTCCGGATGCAGCAAGCGCACCGGATCGAAATTGCAACCTCGCCAGAGCGACTGGCAGAAATCGCGCCCGCCTGGGCAGCGCTCTGGCAACGCGCCGGCGGCCTCGTTTTCCAGCATCCCGACTGGATCTCGGCCTGGTGGCACACCACACCGCATCAGGACCGCCGCGGCCTCAGGATCGGCCTGGTCTGGAGCGGCGAGCGCCTCGAGGCGGTCATTGCGCTCGCGACCTTCTGGCGCTCGGGCATCCGTATGCTGGAATGGGCGGCGAAGGATCACTGCGACTATGGCGATGTCCTGCTTGCTCCCGATGCAGAGCCACAGATCCTGCCGCAACTCTGGCAACATATCCTCGACGATGGCGGCTTCGATCTTGCGTATCTCAATCGGCTGTTGCCCGATGCTCGATTCCGGACCCTGCTTGGTCCCGCCGCCCCAGGCCAGGGCAGCATTTTGCAGCCGAGCCACCGCAGCGAGGTCAGCTACCGAGTTTCCAGCGCCGGACAACGCGGCGCACAATGGTTTGAAAGCCAGTCGAAGAAAACCCGGCAAAACTATCGCCGTGGTTACAAATTCATGGAGGAAGGCGGCGCGCTGCGTTTCCGCCTGATGGATGCGCACGAAGCCCGCGAGCCGGTGCTGGAACGCGTCGCGGCGCTGAAGCGGCTATGGCTCGCAAAACACGGCCGCGTCTCGGACCTGTTCGACGAAGGTTCCCCCGCGCTGCCGGCACTGATCTCGGTTCTGGCCGGGCTTGGGTTGCTGCGCATTTTCGTGCTCGAACGCGAAGACGAGATCATCGCCATATCGATCAATTTCGAGCAGCATGGAACGATGATGGCTTTCGTCACCACCTATGATCCGGCCTTCGAACGGGCCTCGCCGGGCATGGTCTTGATGATGGATTACATCCAGTGGTCGTTCGACAGGGGCTTGACCACGATCGATTTTCTCTGCGGCGGCGAGGATTTCAAGCGCCGCTTTGCGACGCATTCGGTGATCTTGTCGTCAGTGGTGGGTGGACGAAACCTGCGCGGACGCCTTGCCGCCTTGGCAGACCGCGCCCGCCACGCGGCGCAATCCTGGCGCCCCGAGAAACCGGCGCAACAAGCGGAGCTGGTGGCGGCGGAGTAGCAGTGCCGACGCCTTTAGATCACCCGCACAGCGGCAAAGCACGATGAAACGATCGGGCAATCCCGATCAGGGCTTGCTGGTCTCTAGCTCAGAATACGCTTCGCGAAACCGGGCGCTCGACGGCCGGAGACAACCCATCCGCACGCCCTCCCGACGCTTGCTCGCGTGAAGGCTCGATGGCAACCGCAGGTGCGGGAACGGGGGCCGGCAGAACCACCAGTTGCGGCACCTGCTTGAAGGAAAAGCCGCCGCGGATGTCGCCCATCTTGCCGGCGACGATGCCCATGGCCGCCTTTTCGAGGCTGCGATCATAGCGCGTTTCGGCTGTGGCCGGCGCGACGATGACGGCGCAAAGCGCTGCGCCGCACAGAAGCGTTTTCATTGTTGCTGTCTCCCTGCCTGATCACGATCTAGCAGGGCGCCGTTGAAAAACGGCCAAGAGACACGGTAAGCAAAGCGCCAAACGGCAGCGTAAACAACGCGTTAAGAACGTTGGCCGGCAAACTGATTCAAGTCACTGAGACTTTGATTCAGGCGCGCTGGGCGCGAACCGTATGCCCGAGCGCGACGAACACGGTGCGCACGATGCCGGCAGCATCGAGCCCGGCATCGGCATACATCTTTTCCGGCTTGGCGTGGTCGGTAAACACGTCGGGCAGCACCAGCGGGCGCACCTTCAGGCCGCTTTCCAGCAGGCCTTCATGGGCGAGGAACTGCAGCACATGGCTGGCGAAGCCGCCGACGGCGCCCTCCTCCACCGTCACCAGAACCTCATGCGAGCGGGCCAGCCGCCGGATCAGATCCTCGTCGAGCGGCTTGGCGAAACGGGCGTCGGCGACCGTGGTGGAAAGCCCGGCAGCCCCTAGCTCCTCGGCGGCGATCAGGCAATCCTGCAGCCGTGTGCCGAAGGACAGCAATGCTACCTTGGTGCCCTCCCTGACGATGCGGCCCTTGCCGATTTCGAGCACGGAGCCACGCTCCGGCATGTCGACGCCAACGCCATTGCCGCGCGGATAGCGAAAGGCGATCGGGCCGTCATCATAGCTTGCCGCGGTGCGTACCATGTGGCGCAGCTCCGCCTCGTCGGCCGCCGCCATCACCACGAAGCCCGGCAGTGTCGCCAGGAAGGTGGTGTCGAAGGCGCCGCAATGGGTGGCGCCATCGGCGCCGACGAAGCCGGCGCGGTCGATGGGAAAGCGCACCGGTAATTTCTGGATGGCGACGTCGTGGACGACCTGGTCGTAGGCGCGCTGCAGGAAGGTGGAATAGATGGCCGCGAACGGCTTGTAGCCTTCGGTGGCGAGGCCGGCGGCGAAGGTCACCGCGTGCTGTTCGGCGATGCCGACATCGAAGGTCCTCGACGGGAACGCTTCGCCGAACAGGTCGAGGCCGGTACCGCTCGGCATGGCTGCGGTGACGGCGACGATGCGGTCGTCCTCGCGGCCCTCCTGGACCAGGCTTTCGGCGAACACCTTGGTGTAGGCCGGTGCGTTGGCCGGCGCCTTGGCCTGCGCGCCGGTGATGACGTCGAACTTGTTGACGCCGTGATATTTGTCGGCGGCGGCTTCCGCCGGCGCATAGCCCTTGCCCTTCTGGGTGACGACATGGATGAGCACCGGGCCTTCGCCATTGTCTCGGACATTTTTCAGGACCGGGATCAGATGTTCCAGATTGTGGCCGTCGATCGGGCCGATGTGATAGAAGCCGAGTTCCTCGAACAGCGTGCCGCCGGTGACGTAGCCACGTGCATGCTCGACCGCCCTTGTGATCGCACGATCCGCGCGCTTGCCGAGATAAGACGTCAGTTTTTTGCCGAAATCGCGCAGGCCGATATAGGCCTTGCCGGAGGCCAGCCGCGCCAGATAGGCGCTCATGGCGCCGGTTGGCGGCGCGATCGACATGTCGTTGTCGTTGAGAATGACGATCAGCCGTGCATCGAGTGCGCCGGCATTGTTCATCGCCTCGTAGGCCATGCCGGCAGACATGGCGCCGTCGCCGATGACGGCGATGACATTGTTGCGGCCGCCGGAGAGATCGCGGGCCGCGGCCATGCCGAGGCCGGCCGATATCGATGTCGAGGAGTGGGCAGCGCCGAAGGGATCGTACTCGCTCTCGGCGCGGCGGGTGAAGCCGGACAGGCCGCCTTCCTGGCGCAGCGTGCGGATACGGTCGCGGCGGCCGGTCAGGATCTTGTGCGGATAGGCCTGGTGGCCGACATCCCAGATCAGCCGATCATCGGGGGTGTTGAAGACATAGTGCAGCGCCACTGTCAGCTCGACCACGCCAAGGCCGGCGCCCAGATGACCACCCGTGCGGGATACCGCGTCGACCAGCTCGGCGCGAAGCTCGGACGCCAGTTGCGGCAGCTCACTCTCGGCAAGCGTGCGCAGGTCGGCCGGGATGCGGGTCTTGTCGAGAAGCGGCGTATGCGGCGTTGCGTTCACGGTGCTCAGGCTTTCGGTTGATGGGCGAAATAGGCCGCCGGCCGGCGAAAGTAAATGCGTGTCAGTGACGCGGATCAGACTGTGGTCTTTTGCTTCTATGCAGGTCGTTTCCCCAAAACCGGGCCACTTTGGGCGACAGGCATCAGCTTTCCGGCAGCGGAATGAACTCTTCCTCGTCTCCTGGAACGATGTCGAAGCGGCCTGTCTTCCATTCCTCTTTCGCCTGTTCGATACGCTCTTTCGACGACGAGACGAAATTCCACCAGATGTAACGCTTCGAACCAAGAGAGGCGCCGCCGAACAGCATGAAATGCGCCCCGGTCTGCGACGACACGACGATCTCGTCACCGGGACGGAAGACCAGCAGCCGTTCGGCTGGGAACACATCGCCCGAAATCGAGACCTCGCCTTCCAGCGTGTAAATGGCGCGCTCTTCCGCATCGGCAGGGATTTTCACGCTGGCGCCGGGCGCCAGGCGCAGGTCGGCGTAGAGCGTCTCCGAATCGGCCCTGACCGGGGACCGTAATCCTTGGAAATCGCCGATGATGAGGCGCCCGTTGACGCCTTCGGCATCAATCTCGGGAAGCCTGAGCGCTCCTGTGTTCTCGAACACAGGAGCCACCTCTTCCTTGTCGTCCGGCAGCGCCAGCCATGTCTGCAGGCCGGATATCGACATCGGCGCGCCACGCAGTTCCTCCGGCGTACGCTCCGAATGGACGATGCCGCGGCCGGCGGTCATCAAATTCACGTCGCCGGGCTGAATGACCATTTCGGTGCCGAGGGAGTCGCGGTGCCGGATCTTGCCGTCGAACAGATAGGTGACCGTCGACAGTCCGATATGCGGATGCGGACGGACGTCCAGCGCCTGGCCGGCCCGCAGGATCGCGGGACCCATGCGGTCGAAGAAGATGAACGGACCGACCAACCGCCTTTTTGCCGTTGGCAGGGCACGGCGCACCTGAAAACCACCGATGTCCTTGGCGTTCGGAACGACCATCAATTCGATCTGATCGCTGGCGAACGCATCGCCCACCTCAGGGTCTTTCCCGGGGAAGAAGCTCATGGACTCTCCTTGTCGGTGGTCGAAGGCCGCCTGGCCGCATCAGGCAAAGCGGATGGCCGCCTTTGCCCGCAGCTTGGCCGCCACCTCTTCGCGATTGCGCGGATGCTGATGGGTTTCCAGGGAATCGAGCAGTTCGCGCGCCGAGGCCGCGATGGCGTCGACGGCATGATCGAAGGCGTGCTGGTTCTGCTTCGAGGGTCGCGTCGTTCCGCTCAGCTTGCGGACGAACTGAAGGGCCGCGTCGCGCACCTCGTCATTGGTTGCCGGCGGATCAAAATTGAACAGGGTCTTGATGTTTCTGCACATCGCTTCCGTATCTCCTCTTGTCCTTGAGCTGTTTCAATCGGAACGAGTTATAGCCTCGATCATGATCATGTCCAAAAACCGGTGAGGCGAGGCCATCGTTCGGACCGGCCTCAATCCGCGTCGAGCGGCTCCGTTCCAACCGGCTTGCCGTCGCGCGACAGCCTGATCTTCTCGACCTTGTCCTCGGCGGCCTTCAGCAGCCGGTCGCAATGCGCCTTCAGCGCCTCGCCACGTTCATAGATCCTGATCGACTGGTCGAGCGGCACGTCGCCACGCTCCAGATCATCGACGATCTTCTCCAGCGCATCGAGTGCCTGCTCGAAGCTCATCGCCTTGACGTCTTCGTTGGTCTCACCAGCCATCATTCATCCTTTCATCAGTCGCCCGACATGGGCGGCGACCGAAAATGCCAATCCCTGCAGATCGTAGCCGCCCTCGAGCAGGCTTACGAGCCGGTTGCCGCTGTGGCGTGCCGCGCGCTGCATCAACTGGCCGGTCGCCCAGTCGAAATCATCCTCGGTCAGATTGATCTCGGCCAGCGGATCGCGGTGGTGCGCGTCGAACCCGGCCGAAATGATGATCAGGTCGGGCGCGAAATTGTCGAGCGCGGGCAGGACGCGCGACAGGAAGGCATCGCGAAACACTTCGCTGCCGGTCTGCGGCGCCAGCGGTGCGTTGACGATATTGCCGGCGCCCGTTTCGGTCTTCGCTCCGGTGCCGGGATAAAGCGGCATCTGGTGTGTCGAGCAATAGAGCACCGAGGGATCGTCCCAGAAAATATCCTGCGTGCCATTGCCGTGATGCACGTCCCAGTCGACGATGGCAACGCGCTCGACACCGTGTTTCTTCTGCGCATAACGCGCCGCGATCGCCGCCGTGTTGAACAGGCAGAAGCCCATGGCCGTGGTCTTTTCGGCATGATGGCCGGGCGGCCGGGCGGCGACGAAGACGTTGTCGGCGCGGCCCGAAAAGACATCATCGACGGCGGCGTTGGCGGCGCCGATCGCGGTGATCGCCGCTTGCCAGCTCTTCGGACTGGCAGTGGTGTCGGCATCGATGCGGGCAATCCCCTCGTCGGGGATGGCGGCGCGCACGCGGGCGACGAAATCGGCGGGATGCGCGTAGAGGATGGTGGCCTCGTCGCCTTCCGGCGCCTGGATACGATCGAGCGCGGCAAAGGCTTCCTCATCGAGCACGCGCTCGATGGCGCGCAGGCGGTCGGGCCGCTCGGGATGTCCGGGCGGCGTGAGATGCTCGAGGAAGATCGGATGCGTGTAGAGACGGGTGGTCATCGTCCTAATCTAGTGACCCCGATCGACAAAGGCCATGCACGGGCGGCCGATGACTGGGGAAAATCGCGCCTGCGTCCATTCGTGTCGCCGCAGGCATTGGCCCCGCCGGCGCTTCGGCGTAAAGTCCTTGGTACTGCCTGGTGCCCGCCGCAAGCGGGAGAATCGGGAACACGGTTGAATTCCGTGGCGTGCCCAACGCTGTGAGGGGGACCGCGCCGGTAAATGCCACTGTCGATGACGGGAAGGCACCGGACGCGGGTTGATCCCAAGCCAGAAGACCGGCCTGGCAGGCATCGTCATCCGCATGGTCGGGCGGGTGGCATCAGAGCGACGTGCGTCCATTTGGACGCACAGCGTACGCTCTGACCGTTTTGAATCTGCAATCGCAAGGGGACAAGCGATGCCGGAACATATGACCGCTGCCATTGACGATGGATTCGACCAGAATGCGCGCGATGCGGTCTATCGCGCCATGTTCACGCGGCGCGACGTGCGCAGCCATTTCCTGCCCAACGCGATCGATGACGACGTGCTGGCGCGGCTGCTGCTTGCCGCCCATCACGCGCCATCGGTCGGCTTCATGCAGCCATGGAATTTCATTGTCATTCGCGATGCCGGACGACGAGCGGAGGTGCGCGACCTGTTCCTGGCCGCGCGCGAGCAGGAACTGCCGGCGATCGAGGCGGAAAAACAGGCGCTGTACCGCAAGCTCAAGCTGGAAGGCATCTGCGAAAGCGCGCTCAACATCTGCATCACTTGCGACCGGCAGCGCTCGAAGGGTTCGCCGCTGGGACGCTGGCACAATCCGGAGATGGATCTCTACAGCACCGTCTGCGCGGTGCAGAATTTCTGGCTGGCCGCGCGTGCCGAGGGCGTTGGCGTCGGCTGGGTGAGCATCATCGAGGCTGAGGCGCTGAAGCGGCTGTTGGCCATTCCGGATCACGTAACGCCAATCGCCTATCTCTGCGTCGGCCGTGTTTCCGAGTTCGCTTCCAAACCGGACCTTGAAACGCATGGTTGGGGACGGCGGCTGCCGCTGCCGGAACTGATCATGAGCGAGACGTTTTCCGGGCAAGGCGAGGCACAGCTCAAGTCCACCGTGGCGCGCCTCAACACCGTTTCTGCCTCACCAGACACCACCTGCCCGGCCGATCAGGGTGTGGCGCCGGCCGTACCCCAGCGCGAACCGCCGAAGGAGGCGAGCGCCTTGTCCTTGAGCTCCCTGAACTTCGACGACGCCTCGGCCAACCGGGCGTCCCAGGCCGGATCCGGCACCTGGCCCGCGATGGTCTTGAAATAGACCTGCATCAGGCAAGCGATGGCGAAAGGCTCGATGAAGGCCGCCTTGAACGCCCAGGCGAAGACGATGGCGAGCACGAAGGCCCAGCCGGCGAGCTGGCCGGGCATCAGGAACAGAATGGCGCCGGCAGGCGCCAGCATCATCAGAAAGATGACGAACGACACGCCCCACATGATGACCGCCAGCCAGACGGCGTTCTTGACCATGACCTTGCCGTTCTGGGCATAGAGCACGACGCCTTGGCGCGCCGTCTCGAAGGGTGAGGCTGAATTGATGCGGATGTTGTAGCCGAGGATGATCTCGTCGACATAGGTCAGCGACAGGCGGATCACCGTGTTGATGAAGGAGACCAGGCCGCTCAGGCCCGGTATCGGCAGGAAGGCGGCGATACCGCCGAGCAGGCCGGTGATGGCGCGGATGGCACCCTTGACGAGTTGGTCGACGACGAAAAGGATATTGGCCTCGGCAAAACGCTGGGTGACGACATCCCTGGCGTAGGCGATCTGGTCCTGACCGCCGGGAATGTCGCGGCCGTCGATCAGATGAACCATGACGGCGATGTGGCCGGCCTTGACGATATAGAGGATGTATTCACGGATCCAGTAGACCGCGATCGAGACGATGCCAAACCCGACCACGCCGCCCCACAGGGCAAAGGACATGGGCCCGTCGGGATCGGTGGAGATATGGCCGACACCATAGCCGACCGAGGCACCGGTGCCGGTCGCCATGATGTAGGCCAGCGTGATGCCGAAATAGACGATCATACGAAAGACGATGAACGGCCAGGTCCGCATCATGATGGACACCGACCGGCCGATCTCGAAATCCCACATGTGCCCCGAATCTCCGCCTCAGAGATGGTGGAAGAGGATGAACTCAACCCGACGATTGTCAATTGCCGGCCCTGGCACCACAGGGCGACGAATTCTGGGCAACGGTTTTCTTTCGCAGCCTTTCGCCGGCGCATTGTCTGACGGAGCATCAAACGAAAAACCCGCCTGTGCGGCGGGTCACCGGCGCAAATCAGCACCATGGACGAATATGTACCTTAGCTGAGGGCAGGTGTCGAGAAAAAATTCCTATCGGGAACAGCTGCCGGCACGAAAAGCTCCGGTGGGAACTTCAATTCGACTGCGGATCCGGCTTCTTGAGCAGGCCTTCGAGCAGTTGCTTGAACGCCGTCACCACCTTCTTGGACGTCGCTTCGGGGTCGTCCGAATTGGCGATCCGTTGCGCTGCCTGGCTGCTCGCTCCGTTGATCAGTCGCGAGGCCGTCTCGGGGTCGAGGCTCGAGACAACGACCCCCTCCTCCTGCAGCGCGGTCAGATGGTCGGTCATTGACACGATGCACGCACTGGCATTCGGCCATTGCGCTGGATCCCCCAGCACGGCCGGGCCATCCCGGAACATGATGCGCTGGATTTCCGGCTCCAGCGCCATCTCGATATAGGTCGAGCACTCGTCGACGAAATGCTGCCAGCGGGTCGGCGCTCTCGACGCGACCTCATTGATGCGCGCCGCCATCTCGCCGTCGATCTGGGCTATGACCGCCTGCAGCAGCCCCTTCTTGTCGCCGAAATGATGATAGAGCGCGCCGCGCGTCAGCCCGGCCGAAGCGGTGAAATCATCCATCGAGGCTTCCGCATAGCCTGTTGTGCCGAAGGCATGGCGGGCCGCCGCGATCAGCTTTGCGCGCGTCTCGGCGATCATCTCCTTGCGGGGTCTGTGCATGGCTTCTGGCCCTATTCACATACGTAACGTATGCCAATTGACATACGCGGCGTATGCTCTATTTAACAAGCATACGCTTCGTATGTAATTGCCGAATCGTCCTTTGTCGAGGAACCACCCATGCAAAATCCCTATTCGGAAATCTTTCGTGCCCCCGGAGCCAAGGGCTTTGCGGCCGCCGGATTCATGGCGCGCCTGCCGATCGCCATGGCGCCCATCGGCATCGTGGCGATGCTGTCGCAGACGCGTGGCGAATACTGGCTGGCCGGAGCCGTCTCGGCAACATACGCGCTGGCCAACGCTTTCGTTGCGCCGCAGATATCCAGACTGGTGGACCGCCTGGGCCAGACACGGATCGTCGTGCCCACCACCATCATCGCGGTGCTGGCTTTCGCCGTCCTGATAGCGGCGGCCAACCAGGACTGGCCGGTGTGGACGCTGTTCGTGTCGGCCCTACTGGCCGCGGCCATGCCAAGCATGCCGGCGATGGTGCGGGCGCGCTGGACAGAGATTTTCCGCGGACGGCCGCAGATGAACACCGCATTCGCCTTCGAGTCCGCGGCCGATGAACTGGTCTATATCGCCGGGGCATCGCTATCGGTCGGTCTCAGTGCTGCCCTGTTCCCGGAAGCCGGCGTTCTGGTGAGCACATTATTTCTCGCATTCGGATCAGCGGCCTTCATCCTGCAACGCTCGACGGAGCCGCAAGTGCGGCCGGTGGACCATGGCTCAAGCGGCTCGGCGATCCGCCTGCGGCCGGTTCAGATCATCACCTTCGCCCTGATCTTCATCGGCGCGACCTTCGCGACGACGGAAGTCAGCACCGTGGCGATCACCAAGGAGCTTGGCCAGCCCGGCGCCGCCAGCCTTGTCATCGGCGTTTATGCGCTGGGATCGTTCGTGCTCGGTATCATCGTCGGCGCGCTCAGCCTGAAGGCGCCGCTGCAACGCCAGCTCGCCATCGCAGTCGCCCTCGTCGCGCTCGGCACGCTGTTGCCGCTCACCGCCGACACCGTGCCACTGCTGGCGCTGACTGTGTTCATCAGCGGCGTGGCGATTTCGCCGACCTTCATCACCGCCTTCGGCCTGATCGAGCGGCATGTGCCGGAGGCGATGCTGACCGAAGGCATTACCTGGGTCATGACCGGCATCGGCATCGGCATGGCGCTCGGCTCGTTCGCGGCCGGCGCGGTGGTCGATGCGTTCGGTGCCCAGAACGGGTTCTGGGTCTCTGTGGCTTCAGGCACGATCGCGCTGGCCACGGTGCTGCTTGGCCAGCGCAGCCTTGCCACGGCTGAGTGCGAGATGGACGGATGCGAAGCAGCCGCGATTGCTGCGGAATAGTTCCGGCGCGCCCGGGCCTTAGGCCGGGCGCGCCGCTCTAGGCGGCCGGGCCTGAAATATTGACTCTTCTTGGGTGCGCCAATGCCAAAACTATCGTTGGCGCCCCGTGCAGCATCACCTCTTTTTCGAAGACGAAGCCACATTTCTCCAGCACCCGTCGCGAAGCCGGATTGGCGGGGCGGACGATGCCGACAACCCGATCGGCACGCAAGGGGCCGAACGCGGTGCGCAGTGCTTCCATCACCGATTCCGTGGCATAGCCATGTCCCCAGCTCGCCGGATGAAGATGATAGGACAGGTTCAGACCGTCGAAATCCGCCGATACCGTGACGCCGCCGAAGCCGACCAGCTTTTCATCCGCCTCGACCGCCCAGCGGCCAAAGCCGTGCTTGTCCCAATGACCGATGTCGCGCGTCAGCCGCGCGGCGCTCTGCTGGGCTGTATCCGGGACAGGGTCCGGACGATGAGCAACAAGCTCCCGGCGCGAAAAGAGGTCGATCAGGAAATCCAGATCAGCCTCTCTTCTGGGCGGCGCAGCAAAAGCCGTTCGCTGCGCTGGCTGGTAGGCAGAGACGCATTCATCCGTCTTCTCCGGCAACCGGATCGACGGGAGGCTCAGAGGATCTCGGTCTTGGCGATGTGGATGCCAAAACCTTCGAGGCCGACATAGTGGCGTTCGCGCGAGGCGATCAGGTTGATCGAGGAGATGCCGAGATCCTTGAGTATCTGGGCGCCTAGCCCGATCTCGCGCCACTCGTTTTCACGGCGGCGCGCCTCTTCGTGATCCTCGCGGTCGCCGCTTGCCGGCCGCTTGCGCTCCTGATGCGCAACGCCGACGGAGCCTTCTCTGAGATAGACGATGACACCGCGCCTGCGCTCGCCCATTGTCTTAATGATGGCGTCGAGCCGGTGGCTGGTGCCGAAGACATCGGTCACCACATCCTCGGAATGCAGACGCACCGGCACGTCCTCGCCGTCACGAATGTCGCCGAAGACGATGGCGACGTGATGCATGGAGTCCCACGGCAGCGTGTAGGTGAAGACCTGTGCCTTGCCGCCGAGCGTGTCGATTTCCGAGCAGGCGACGCGTTCGACCAGCGTTTCCTTGCGCTGCCGGTAGGCGATGAGGTCGGCGACCGAAACCTGCTTGAGGCCATGCTCCTCGGCGAAAGCCTGCACCTGCGGACCGCGCTTGACGGTGCCGTCATCATTGACCAGCTCGGAAATGACACCGACCGGCGGCAGGCCGGCGAGCTTGCACAGATCGACCGCTGCTTCGGTATGGCCTGAGCGCATCAGCACGCCGCCTTCGCGCGCAATCAGCGGAAAGATGTGGCCGGGCCGGACGAAATCCGAGCCACCGACATTGCCGTTGGCAAGATTGCGAACGGTCAAAGTGCGATCTTCGGCCGAGATGCCGGTCGTGGTGCCATGCTTGAAATCGACACTGACGGTGAAAGCGGTGGTGTGGGCGGAATCGTTGTCGGCGACCATGGGGGCAAGGTTCAGCCGCTTGGCTTCTTCGCGCGGCATCGGCGTACAGACGATGCCGGAGGTGTGGCGAACGATGAACGCCATCTTTTCGGGCGTGCAGTGGACAGCGGCGACGATCAGGTCGCCCTCGTTCTCGCGCCCGTCATCATCCATGACGACGACGATCTCGCCGCGTTCGAAAGCACGCAGGGCTTCGACGATTTTCTTCTGGTCGTAAGGCATAAGTGCTCGCTTTGCTCGCAGGGGAATAAGGGAGTAGGGCAGTAAGGGAGTAGGGAAAAGCAAAAAGATTTGGCCGGCCGGGCTAAGAGCGCAACATATTCCCCTATTCCCCTATTC